>NZ_JFJW01000102.1:0-188911 GCF_000611125.1 Cupriavidus sp. SK-4 | reverse complement strand
CGCTCATCGTCGACGGGCTCAGATAGTGTGAGCACGCCCTAATATAGCGGACGACGGCCTATGCTGGCTTCACTCAATCATTGGAAGCCGCTGTCATGAACGTATTGCTTGTCTATGCCCACCCGGAACCGAGGTCGCTCAACGGTGCGATCCGCGATTTTGCCGTGCGGCGCTTGCGCGATGCCGGGCACCAGGTCCAGGTCTCGGACCTGTATGCGATGCAGTGGAAGTCCCAGCTCGACGCCGCCGATACCAAGGCCCGGCCCGGCGACACGCCGTTCCATCCGTCCCTGGATTCCAAGCACGCCTTCGAGAACGGGCTGCAGAGCGATGACATTGCGCATGAGCAGGAAAAGCTGCGCTGGGCCGACGCCGTCATCCTGCAGTTCCCGCTGTGGTGGTTCTCGATGCCGGCCATCCTGAAGGGCTGGGTCGAGCGCGTCTATGCCTATGGTTTTGCCTACGGTGTGGGTGAGCACTCTGACGAACGCTGGGGCGACCGATATGGCGAGGGCATGCTCGCCGGCAAGCGCGCCATGCTGATCGTCACGACTGGCGGCTGGGAATCGCACTACAGCCCGCGCGGGATCAATGGCCCGATCGACGACATCTTGTTCCCGATCCACCACGGCATCCTGTACTACCCCGGGTTTGACGTGCTGCCGCCGTACCTGGTGTATCGGACCAGCAAGGTTGATGAGGCGCGCTTTGCTCAGATTCGCGAGGAGTTGGGCGAGCGGCTAGATGCGCTGGGGACGACTGCAACGATTCCGTTCCGGCGGCAGAACGCGGGGGACTACCAGATTCCGCAGTTGACGCTTCGCGAGGACGTTGCGCCGGGAGCGGTGGGGTTCGCGGCGCATGTGGAATAGGGGCGGCGACCGACGGCCGCCCTGGCGGACTTACTCCGCCCGAATATCCGCCCGCGCCGCCACCGCCCGCATCTCTGCCAATTCCTTCTCCACCCTGGAAATTGAAACAGTGACGCCGGTGCCGAGTTCGTCCTCGATAGCACCATTCCCGGTACCGACTATACCGGCTCGGCGACGACCCCATTCGAGGGCGAGGCCGACATCACGCTGAACGGCCGTCCCCCCGATTGCGGGCTGCTAGTGTTGCAGAACCCGTCGCGGCAGGACATCTCACGAGCAAATGTACACAATTGTCATAAATAAGGGAGGGGGCCAAATCGCTCGCGATATCCTGGCGCGGCCCAGCATTGGACGCGATCTCGAACTGATATTAGAAAATTTAATTTCTGATCTTATTATTTCTATTCCGAAGATTCCGGTAGTCCTTGGGGAATATTCCCGCATGATCCAGAAAGTGGATTTGGTATGATGCGTGCGCCCGAACGCTTGGCGAGTACTATTGAGGCGTTGTATGCGAGCGGCAGCCTTGAGATGCTAGGTATGTCGTCCCGGGAATCGCCCAATATCGACGTCGCGCAGCCGCGCCACGCCATTGCTGTAACAGCATTTCTGCGCAGTGCGAACAACGTGACGAGGGTTTTGACAGACTCCCCTGGCAAAAACAAGAACGAAGCAGGAGTTTTGCAGTATAAGCAACATCATTTTTCGTGCAAGCCGCACTACGAGGTTTGCCTCATCGGTCGTCACCGTCAAGACCGAAGCCGCTGACTCTTTGGTGCCCACCTTCGAGACGGGGGTGTAAATGCTTCTCACGAGTTCGCGCCGACGCAGGCAAACGCCCCTTCCATTTTGGAAGTCATATATCAGCGCTTGGCGTCGCCTTTCCATCTTCCGATCGGTACGCAAAGTATGTGCGGTGAGCGGCTTATTGCTAGCGGGGTGTGGGGCAATTGTAAGTGGAACCACTTCAACGGCGAACAGCCTTGATCAAGCAGCTACGCGCGAACGCATTACGAAGCTGCGCGCGGAACAAATTGAACAGATCCGCTCCCTGCAAGCTCAAGGTGATCCGATGGGAGATTATCTATTCGCGCTTGCCAATGCGGAAGGGTGGATCGGGGAACACCGCATCAGTGACCCAGTGGCGATCAGAGACCTCTACCAGAAGGCTGCCGATAACGGCTCGAGCGACGCGATGATTGCGTTGGGGTTGATGCTATTTGATGGTCGCGGTGCTCCGCAATACACGAAGGGGGTCTACTTGCCACGCGAACAACAGGACATGAAGAGGGGTCTTGAGTGGCTTGAACGAGGAATGAAATCCCGCTGCTCATACGCGCAGCCACTCTACAACGCAATGGCCTCGGTCAACAAACAATGCCTTGTTTTCAGATCACCCGCCCGCTGGGTATGGCCAGCTTTTCGTGATGGCCGAACGCGCCGTAATTTGGATGGTTCATTCACCTATGTTCTCAAGCCCGATGCCGAACGTGAGCGTTATTGGCGCGAAAAGAATGCGGCGTGTGAGGCGTCAGCCGAAGTGCGCACAACCGCGAAAGATTGTTCATATTGAGTCCGTTTGCTATGGTGAGCAGCAGAGTTTCCCTTCCCGATCAGCATGCCGGCATGGCGCTGGCCAATAACTCGTACTTAGACCCCATTGTTGATGTACCAAAGGGGTGGGAGAAGATGGACTTGTCCATCTCATACCCGAATGGCGGAGAAGGCGTTGCTCAATTTGGAGTAGATTGGAATTCGCAAACCAACGCGTCTGGAACTATCGAGAATCGATTCGAGGTGTTCATTAACGCGACGGACAATCAGATAGTTTTTTCATTCAAGGGATCGGACGCCCTGTCGAATTGGACGTCCGACCTCCTCAACAACGGATCCAGCGAGTTCTTCAAGATCCAAGCGCAGGCGCAGACAGCCCTTGAGGCGCTACGCGCCGAACCCAATATATAAGGGATACTCATTCTCGACTACCGGCCATAGTTTAGGCGGTGGGATGGCACAGACGTTTGCGCTAAAGAACAACCTGGATACGCAGGTCTACAACAGTCTTCCAATCCCCTCGGCGACGATCAATAGCGACTATTTTGGCGAGGGAGGCTATGAGGCAGCCTTGGCACGATATGTTGCTGCAGGACACAACGTACAAGATATTCGTACGCCGAACGATATTGCGACCTTCTACTACGGTCGGGATTCCGCCGGTGTCTATCTTTCAGAGCTGACTGATCAACAAGTCACGATGTTGCCGGGCACATTTATGCCCGAAGCGTTTAAGACCATTCTGCTTGCGGGAGCAACCCCAGCAGCGTGATCTCGCGAGGGCACGCTACGACACTATCCTGCAAGGCATGCGGCTGAAGGCGGCGGCGGGCACGCTGACTGAGGTGGATGTGCAGGGCGTAAATGCGCTGCTGACCAATAACGCACAGCAGGAAACGCCGGCAGTGCCCGCAATGCCCGCTGCTGCCAGCATGAAACAATCCAGGACGAGTATCCAATGACTATCCCGACCGACAACGAACAGCTGATGAAGTTTGCTGCCGAGCAAGCGCAGCGCGTCATCAAGAAGATCCCGCTGCTGGGGCCGGTGTCGTGGCTGATGATGAACAACCCAACCACGCGCCACAACTTCTTCGCTGACCTGGAATGGCGCGTGATGCCGCCGCTGATCCTGGAGCAGGCCAAGCTGTATATGCGGGGCGAAATGCCCACGGCATTCGTGACCTGGGCCTATCTCTCCGACGCTGTGGTCGAGCGGTTTGCCAGGCCGCCATACCAATTGGCGCCCGGAGATTGGAAGTCGGGCGACAAGGCGTTCCTGATCGACGTGTTCGCCCCCTCTACGGCGGGGCCAAGGACGTGCTGGCTGATCTGAGGGCGACGGTATTCAAGAGCAAGGTGCTACATCAATTAGCACCGGAGGGCGAGCGAACGATGCGCGTGCTGGAGGAGTAAGCCGCAGCGGGCCGGTGGCCCGCCTACCGCGTCACTATTCCGCCCGAATATCCGCCCGCGCCGCCACCGCCCGCATCTCCGGCAGCTCCTTCTCCACCCGAGCCTTCACCGCCGCGCCATTGCCATAAGCCGGCGTCAGCGCCAGTTCGACCATGCGTGCCTTGGTAGCCGGCGCGTTGGCGACGTCCGCCAGGGCCTTCTCCAGTTTCTGCTGTACTGGCGCGGGCAGGCCCGCGGGTGCCAGCAGCGCGAACCACGTGCCCATCTGGAAGCCGGGATACCCGCTCTCCGCGACAGTCGGCACTTGCGGCAACGCCGGCAGTCGCTGCGGCGACAGCACCGCCACCGGCCGGATCTTGCCGCCCTTGATCAGCGGCAGGGTGGCCACCACGGTATCAACCGCGACCTGCACCTGGCCGCCGGCCAGCGCGGTCAGGCTGGGGGCGCTGCCGTTGAAGGGCACGTGGACCATGCGGATGCCCGTGGCGGACTTGAGCATCTCCGCGCCGAAATGCACCGAGGAGCCGGCGCCGAACGAGCCGTAGGAGAACTTGTCGGGGTGGGCCTTGGCCTGCGTCACCAGATCCTTGAGCGAGGTGATCTGCGTGTCCGGATTGGCTACCAGCACCAGGCTCATGTCGGCGACCAGGCCCAGCGGGGTGAAGCTCTTGATGGGGTCGTAGCCCAGGTGTTGGCGGATGGCCGGGTTCAGTGTCAGCGTGGTGCTGGCCGCCAGCAGCAGCGTGTAGCCGTCGGGCGCGGCCTTGGATACCTGGGTGGCGCCGATCACGGTGCTGGCGCCGGGCTTGTTCTCGACCACCACTGACTGGCCGAGCTTTTCGCCGAGACCGACTGCCAGCAGGCGGCCCAGCACGTCAGTGGCGCCGCCCGCGGCGAAGGGCACCACCAGCCGGATCGGACGGTCCGGCCAGGATTGTGCCTGTGCTGCGGCGGGCGTTGCGGACAGCACCGCGGTCAGGGCGGCGGCGCAGGCGAGAAACAGCTTCGGGGGCATTGCGGTCATCGTTGGCACTCCTGCAGGCAGTTGTAGGAATAGAAGGCAATCGGAAGCAATACGAAGCGGGGCCGGGACTAGCCGAAGGCTCAATCGAGCCAGGGGCTGCGCACGCGCGAGAAGCCGCCGGCCTGGTCATAGGCATGGCCGAGCTGCAGCACCGCGGCGTCGGCCTGCGCCGGGCCGATGATCTGGATACCGGCCGGCAGGCCCTGGGGGCTGAAGCCGGCTGGTGCGGCCAGGGCCGGCAGTCCGGCCATGGTGGCCGGCACCACCACCTGCATCCAGCGGTGGTAGGTGTCCATTTCGCGGCCGTCGATGGTGTGCGGCCAGTCCCAGTCGGCATTGAACGGGAACACCTGCGCGGCCGGCAGCACCAGGTAGTCGAAGCGCTCGAACAGCGCGCGCAGTGCCTGGTACCACGCGCTGCGCTCGCACAGGGCCTCGTACACGCGCGTGCCCGGCAAGGCCAGGCCGCGCTCGATCTCCCATGCGGCCTCGGGCTTGAGCAGCGCGCGCTTGGCCGGGTCGTGGTACAGCGCCGCGTTGGCGCCGGCCACCGAGAAGCTGCGCAGGTCGATCCACGCGCGCCACAGGCGCTCCAGGTCGAATTCGGGCAGCGCGGTGTCCACGGTGCAGCCGAGCGTGCGCAGGTGCGTGAGCGCCTGCTCGCAGGTATCGAGCACGCCGGCTTCGGTCGGCAGGTGGCCGCCCAGGTTGCCCAGCCAGCCGATGCGCACGCCGGTCCAGTCGCGTTCGGGCGGCAGCTTGAAGGTGCCGGGCGCTTCGGCGCGGTGCGTCAGCGGCAGGCGCGCGTCGAAGCCGGCCTGCACCGACAGCAGCAGGGCCAGGTCCGGCACGTTGCGCGCCATCGGGCCAGCCACGCTGAACTGCTGGAAGAAGACCTCGTCGCCCGGGCCGTGCGGCACGCAGCCGACCGAGGTACGCAGGCCATACACGTGGTTGAACGCTGCGGGCGTGCGCAGCGAGCCCATCATGTCAGAGCCATCCGCCACCGGCAGCATGTGCAGCGCCACCGCCACCGCTGCACCGCCGCTGCTGCCGCCGGCGGAGCGTGCCGGGTCGAAGGCGTTGCGGGTGGTGCCGTAGACCGGGTTGTAGGTATGGCCGCCCAGGCCGAACTCCGGCGTGTTGGTGCGCCCGACAAAGACCGCGCCGCCGGCGCGCATGCGCTCGAAGATCACGGCGTCGGCCTCGCTGACCTGACCTGCGAAGATCGGCGAGCCCTTGGTGGTGACCATGCCCGCGGCCGGGCTGATGTCCTTGGGCGCCTGCGGGAAGCCGTGCAGCGGGCCGCGGCTGGCGCCGCGTGCCAGTTCGGCGTCGAGCCCGGTGGCCTGCGCGCGCAGGGTGTCGCGCTCCACCGGCGCCACGATGGCATTGACGCGCGGGTTGTGGCGGTCGATCTGGCCAAGGAAGGCATCGAGCACTTCCACGCACGAGACCTCGCGCGCATGGATGGCGCGCGACAGGGCGACGGCATCGAGTTCGGTGATGGGATCGGGGGTCTGGGTGGGCGCCATGGCTCGGGTGTCTCCTGTGGTGTCGGGAAAAAGCATACGGGCGGCGCACGATTTCCCGCAATCGATGATTTTTTCAAATATCCTTGCGTAAAACGCAAACCAGCCCTCGGAGCCGCCCATGTTGTCGCATCGCCTGCAGGAAACCTCGCTGCGCTATTTCCTGGAGGTGATACGCAGCGGCTCGCTGACCGAGGCGGCGCAGCGGCTGAATGTCACCGTGTCGGCCGTGAGCCGCCAGGTCGGCGCGCTCGAAGCGTTGCTCGGCGTGCCGCTGTTCGACCGCCGGCCGCGTGGCATGGTGGCTAGCGCGGCCGGGGAGTTGCTGGCGGCCTATGCCCTGCGCGGTGCGCTGGAGGCCGATCGGGTGGTCTCAGAGATCGCCGCGCTTCAGGGCCTGCGCCGGGGCCGGGTGCGGGTGGCCAGCTCGGCAGGTTTTGCGATCGAGTTCCTGCCGCGCATCATTGCCGAGTTCCGCCAGCGCTATCCGGGCCTGCAGTTCCATGTGCGCGTGGCGCCGCCGGCCGAGGTCACCGGCATCGTGCTGCATGGCGATGCGGACATCGGCATCACCTACAGCCGCGCCGCGGAGCAGGGCATCCGCGTGGAGCACCGGCAGCCCGCGCCGGTGATCGCCATCATGCGCCCGGACCATCCGCTGGCGCGCTTTCGCAGCGTCACGCTGGCGCAGATGCAGCCTTATCCACTGGCGCTGCCGGAAGGCGACAACACCGTGCGCCAGCTGTTCGACATCGCTTGCGGCGAACGCGGGATGGTGTTTGAACCGGTGTTGGTGACCAACCACTTCGAGACCCTGACCAACTTCGTGCTGCACGGTGGCGGGCTGTCGATCTCCGGCGCCGTCACCGTGGGCGACAGGTTGCGCCGCGGTGAACTGCACGCCGCCTCGATCCGGGAGCGCGGCATGCGCAGCCGCGCGGTCGAGTTGCAGACCCTGGCGGGCCGCACGCTGCCTGAGGGCGTGCGTGCGTTCCTGGGGTTTATCCGCGAACGGTTGGCGGCGGAGGTTGGCGTGGCGGGCGCCTAGACCGAACCTGGCCTGCGGCGTCCGCCATCGTTGGCGTTATCCGCGCCAGGTGCTGCCGGTCACATCGCCGGTGCTGCGGGCTTCGGGGGCCTCGCGGCGCACGCGGATGTCGTTGTTGACTTCCTTGACGCCGTAGGTGCCGTCGGCCAGGTCTTCGATATAGAACTTCTGGCCGCGGTCGCGCACGGTGCCGGTCAGTGACACCACGCCTTCGCTGACGTCGACGCTGACGTCGCTGACATCAACGCCGCGCGCGTAGCTGAGCTGCTCGCAGATCTGGTCGCGGATGCGCTCGTCGCTGCGCTGGTAGCCGCGCGGGCCGGTGCGGCGTTCGGAGCTGCCGAACCAGTCGCCCACGGCTTCGCCGATGCGGCGGCCCAGGTTGTAGAGCACGCCATGCGAGCCTTCGCGCTCGTCATCGGGACTGTCGGTTTCCCAGCCGCGGCGCTGCGCATATTCCCGGTAGCCCGGGCTCTGGCGCCGGAGCTCATAGCGCTGCTTCTCTTCCCAGTCCTCGTGCGGGTCGACCCAGTAGCGGGTGTCGCTGCGCAGGTCGCTGAAGTAGGTGTCATGACCGCGCCCGCGCGGCGATTCACGCGGATCCCGTGCGCGTTCGGCGCTGCGGCGCCACTGGCGCTCGGCGTTGTCGTCGTCGCGTTGCCACGCCTGCGGGTCGCGCCATTCGCTGGCACGTTCCCAACCAGAGCCGCCGTTCAGGCCGTAGCGCAGGTTGCTGCCGTAACGCTCGCCGGACGGGTGTTCCGGGTACCTGCGGGCGCCGTACGCTTCGTTGAAATCCCGGTCCGGGCGGGCGGGGTCGCCGTAGCTGGTCTGGCCCGGGGCCATTTGCTGGCGCCGACGCCGCGCTTGCCAGCGCTCCTGTTCGGATTCAGGTTGCCAGTCATCGTCCTGCCATGCCTGGCGGCGTTGGCGCGCGGCGCGCGCATTGCGCTCATCGTAGTAGTAGCCCATGCTGTTTTCCTGACAGTGTGCGTGTGGCGCCATGTGCGGGCGCACATGCCGTGCGCGAACCGCTGGCGGGTAATCAGGAAGGGGCAAGATTCGTACCGTGCGGCGGGGTGCCCGCGGACGGGGGTTTGCCGGCACTTTGGCGCGCGCGATCCGTGCAACCGTTTCAGAGCTTGTAAGGGATGCAGGGCCGGATGGGCGTGCCGTGCCGCAGGATCCACATGGTGCGAGGCAGGGGCGCCGGTAGCCGGGGTGGGGGCGGCCATACAGCCGCCCGTCGCCGCCTTTGGGCTGGTTTACTTCGTGCTGCTGGTCTTGGTCGACTTGGTCGACTTGGTGGTGGTGGCTGCCTTGGCGGGAGCGGCTGCGCTGCTGGCAGCTGCCGTCGTATTGGCCGCTGGTTCGATCTTCGACTTGCTGAACGCGAAATAGCATTCGGTATTGCTGCTGTTGGCCATTTCCGAATCGCGCGTGGCCAGCACGCCGGTGACGTTGACCTTGTCCCCGGTCTGCAGGTTGCTGATCTTCTTCTGGTTGACCATCAGCGCGTCGCGCATCAGCGCCTTGCCCGTGCACTGCGGATTGACCGAGTCCTTGAAGTAGACGGCGATGGTGTCGTCCGACTTGCGCAGGCCATCCACCTTGGTGATGCGGGAGACCGTACCCGATACCAGGATCGCCTGCGAATCCCACTTCTTCTTCGCGGTGATTTCGTTCTTCTTCCAGTCCGACCAGATATCGCCCAGCGAAGCCGGCTTCGGATCCGCCAGCATGCGGAAGTCGCCGCTCAGCACGTCGCCGGTGCCGTCGAGCACGCCGCTGATGGAGGACATTGCGCCGTCCATCGATTCACACCCCGCCAGCAACCCGGCCAGCGCCAGCCCTACCACCAGTTTTCCCGTCTTCATTCTTTTTTTCTCCAGGTCCGCCAGCACCCTCGGCCAGCGCCGGGGCATTGTATTCGTACAGCCTGCAAAATCCAACAGAACTGGCAAAAACGCTCTATTTCCGGAAAAAATCGGGTGACATCCCCCGAACGGGGCTATCCGGCCACGATCTCAGCAGCCGGCCGGTTCGGGCCTCCCCAGAATATGGGATGGGCAACGGTGCGCGGCCATGCGATGAGTAAGGGCGGCTGACAAGCGCGGCGGCGTTTACCCTGAAGGGAACCGCCCGGCCGTCCCATGCGCGGGCGGATATGTCAGAATCCGCCGTCGTACCCGGCACAGCATGCAGCAGGACGGGCAGCAAGACCGCCTGGACAACGGGCGGCGCAATGGGCAGCACAACGGCATGGCTCGGGAACACAGGCATGGCAAGCACAACAAGAGTCCTGATCGTCGAAGACGATCCCGCGGCATTGAGCCGGCTGGTGCAGGCCGTTGAGATGCATGCGCCGGCCACCGTGGTGGCAGGCTGCACCGGCAGCGCGGCGGAAGCGCTGGCCTGGCTGGCGCAGCATCAGCCCGACGTGCTGCTGTGCGACCTCGGCCTGCCGGACGGCAGCGGCATCGACGTGATCCGCGCCGCGCGCGAGCGCTATCCCGCCTGCGACTGCATGGTGGTCACGGTATTCGGCGACGACCAGCACGTGCTGGCCAGCATCGAGGCGGGCGCCATCGGCTACCTGCTCAAGGACGAAACCACGGACCGCATCGCCGCCTCCATTGGCGAACTGCGCGCGGGCGGCTCGCCGATGAGCCCGCTGATCGCGCGGCAGGTGGTGAACCGGCTGCGCGGCGCGCCGGCAGAGGCGGTTGCGCGCGATGCCGCGGTCCCCGGCGCGGTGGTGCTGTCGGTGCGCGAGAACGAGATCCTGGACCTGATCTCGCGCGGCTATACGTATGCCGAGACTGCCCGCTACCTGGGTCTGAGCGTGCATACCGTGCAATCGCACATCAAGAACATCTACGGCAAGCTGGCAGTGCGCTCGCGCGGCGAGGCCGTGTTCGAGGCGGCCAAGCTGGGCCTGCTCAAGTCCTTGTGACCCCACCCCATGCTGCATCGGCCGCGCCATCTCCGGACCGTGCTTGCCGTGCTGCTGGCATGGGCCTGCCTGATGCTGTCCGGCATGGCGGCAGCCGCGGGCACGATGGAACTGGCCGCGGCCACGCGCTCGGCCACGCTGATCGACGGCACGGTGCTGCCGGCGCGCCCGCTGACGCTGCCTGACTACTGGGACCGGGAGCAGCCGGGCAAGTCCGGCGCGCTGGTCTACGAACTGCTCTTTGACCGCAACTGGCCCGCGGCTGACCCCGGGGGGCTGTTCGTGCCATGGGCCGGCGGCAGCTACGAGGTGCGCCTCAATGGCGTGCTGATCGCCGCCGGCGGGCGCCTGGACGCACCCTCGTCGGCGCTGGCCAAGCGCCCCTACTACGCGGCCGTGCCGCCCGAGCTGGCGCGCGCGCACGGCAACCTGCTGCGCATCACCGTGGCGGCGCGCGCCTATGCGCGCTCGGGCCTGCTGCCGGTGACGGTGGGCCCGGCCCCTGAAGTGCGCGCGCAGTTCGATCAGGCCTTCCGCCTGCGCGTGGTCGGCCCGCTGATTGCGGCGGTACTCAGCGTCGTGCTGGGCGGCCTCGCGCTGCTGATCTGGTGGCGCCAGCGCGATCCGCTGTTCGGCCTGTACGGGCTGGCCGAGGTCGCCTGGAGCGTGCGGCTGCTCGACTACTTTGTCGATGACCTGGCGATTCCCGCGGAACTGCGCAGCTATATCGTCGCCGCCGCGCGCGAGGTATTCCTGGGCGCCATCGCCCGGTTCTGCCTGCTGGTGATCCGCGTGCCGTGGCGCTGGCTGCATCGCACCCTCAACGCCTACCTGTGGCTGGCGCTGCCGGTGATCGCACCGCTGGCCGCCATGTCAAGCCACCCGATGGTCTTTCCGCTGAGCTGGCTGGTCAAGGTGGGCATCATCCTGACCGTGGCCGGCGCGATGGTATGGGGCGCATTGCGCCGGCCCAGCCGCGAGGCAACGCTGCTGGCCGCCACCGTGGGCGTGTCGGCGGTGCTGTTCCTGGCGGACTGGATCAAGGTCTGGCTGACCGGCGACTACTACTGGGTCCATTCCATGACCCGCTATGTGTCCGTGCCGTTCAGCGTGGTGATGGCGTGGATGCTGGTGGAGCGCTATACCAGCGCGGTGCAGAGCCTGCAGGACGCCAACCAGGTGCTGACCGAGCGCGTCGCGCAGCGCGAGGCGCAACTGCGCGCGGCCTTCGCGCGCACGCAGAAGATCGCCGCCGAGGAGACCGCGCTGCGCGAGCGCGGCCGCATCCTGCGCGACATGCACGATGGCCTGGGCAGCCAGCTTGTCACCACGATCTCGATGCTGGAATCCGGCAAGGCCAGCTCCCCGGAAATCGCCGTGCAGGTCCGGCACGCCCTGGATTCGCTGAAACTTTCCATCGATGCCATGCAGGACACCGGCGGCGACCTGGCGGCGGTGCTGGGCAACCTGCGCTACCGCCTGGGGCCGCGCATCGCCGATGGCGGCCTCGATATCCACTGGGAGGTCGAGCGCCTGCCCACGCTGGCGCATTTCACCGCGCGCAAGGTGCAGGAGCTGCAATACCTGCTGCTCGAAGGCATCACCAACGTGCTGCAGCACGCGCGCGCAACCGCCCTTACCGTGACCGCCCATGCGGACATGGACACGCAGGTGATCCGGATCACGCTGGCCGACAACGGCCGCGGCTTCGACACCGGGGCCACGCGCGGCGGGCGCGGGCTGCGCAATATGCAGGTGCGCGCGGCGGCCATCGGCGGCCGGTTGCAGATCCGGTCGGCGCCGGGCAGTACCGCGCTGACGGTGGAGGTTCCGCTGGCGCAGGGAGACGGCGAGGAGGCCGGCACGGACGGGGAGGGCATCGCGCCCGCCGCGTAGAGGCCCGGGCGGCCCGGGCGCGAAGGCTCAGCATGCCAGGCCGGGGGCTGGCGCTCAGCGCGCGCCACGGCGCGGTGTCAGCCGCACGGCCAGCGCAGCCAGCGCGGCGGCGGTCGCCAGCGCGGCCACGCCGGTCCAGCCGAAACGCGCCAGTGCCAGGCTGCCGAGCGCGGCGCCGACGGCCATGCCGGTGAACATGCAGACGAACAGCACGGCATTCAGGCGGCTGCGCGCGCCCGGATCGATGCCATAGACGATGGTCTGGTGCGCGACCAGGGCGATCTGGACACCGAGGTCGAACCCGATGGCGCTGGCGCCGATCAGCCACAACTGCGCATGCGGCGATACCAGCGGGGTCAGCAGCATGGCGGCAAACGACAGCGCCGCCAGTGCCGCGCCCAGCCGGGTCACCCGCTCCGGCCCGCTGCGGTCGGCAAGGCGTCCGGCAAGCGGCGCGCCCAGCGCGCCGGCGGCGCCGGCCAGGCCGAACGCGCCCGCGGCTTCACTGCCGAGATGGAACGGTGCGCCATGCAGCATCACCGCCAGCGTTGACCAGAACGCGCTGAAACCCACCGACAGCAGCCCCTGCGCCAGGGCCGCGCGGCGCAAGGCGCCATGCTCGCGCCACAGGGCCGCCAGCGAGGCCAGCAGCGCACTATACGGGAGCACCGTGGTGGGGGTGAAGCGCGGCAATTGGCGCCGGGCGACCAGCGCGACCGCCGCGATGCTGGCCGCCGCAATCATGAACATGGCGCGCCAGCCGAAGTGCGCGGCGACGAAGCCGCTGATCACCCGCGACAGCAGGATGCCAAGCAGCAGTCCGGTCATGACCGTCCCGACCACCTTGCCGCGCTGCGCCGCGGGCGCCAGCGCCGCTGCAGCGGGCACGATGTCCTGTGCCATGGTGGCGGCCAGGCCCACCACCAGGCTGGATACCAGCAACGCGCCAATGCCGGGCGCCAGGCCCGCCAGCAGCAAGGCGCCGACCAGCGCCACCGCCTTGGCCACGATGATGCTGCGGCGGTCATAGCGGTCGCCCAGCGGCGCCAGCAGCAGGATGCCCAGCGCATAGCCGAGCTGCGTCAGGGTCGGGATGGCGCCGGTTGCCGAATCGGACGCATGCAGGTCGGGTGCCATCACCCCGAGCATGGGCTGGCTGTAGTACAGCGAGGCGACTGACAGGCCCGCGCCGACGGCAAGCTGCAGCACCAGGCGTCCCGGCAAGGACGGGCTGGCAACGGCGGCGGCGGATGGGGTGGCGGGAGCAGAGGACATGTTGGGGTTGCGTGGTCCGCAGGCAGGTTTGGATGGCTCGAAGTGTTGTCCATGCGGGCGGATTCTGGTAGACGTGCGGAATGAACAATGGTTATACGAGATGCGTATGAAACGTCAGCCAGCCTCGCCGCGAACCCCCGCCACGCAGGGCAGGGCAGCCGCCCGCGGCGCCGCCAGCGCCGACCGCATAGACCTGATGCAGACCTTTGTGCGCATCGTCGAGGCCGGCAGCCTGTCGATGGCGGCAGCGCAGCTGCAGACGACCCAGCCCACCGTCAGCCGGCGCCTGCAGACGCTGGAGCGGCTGCTCGGCGTGCGCCTGCTGCAGCGCTCCACGCATGCGATGAAGCTGACCGAGGACGGCGAACGCTGCTATGAGCGTGCCAAGGAACTGGTGGCCGACTGGACCATGTTCGAGGCCGACGTGCGCGGGGTCGGGCATGCGCCGGCAGGCACGTTGCGGGTGGTGGTGCCGCACGCTTTCGGGCAGGAGCTGCTGGTCGGCCCGCTGGCCGGCTTCCTGCAGCAGTACCCCGAAGTCTCGGTGGAATGGCTGCTGCATGACCGTACCCCGGATTTCATCGCCGAGGCCATCGATTGCGCGATCCATG
The DNA here is from genome assembly GCF_000611125.1 of Cupriavidus sp. SK-4. Taxonomy (NCBI): domain Bacteria; kingdom Pseudomonadati; phylum Pseudomonadota; class Betaproteobacteria; order Burkholderiales; family Burkholderiaceae; genus Cupriavidus; species Cupriavidus sp. SK-4. The sequence goes on along the minus strand of NZ_JFJW01000102.1, from coordinate 174,727 downwards.
TAGGCGAGGTGCATGAACCCGGCGTGGTGGCGGTGCGGCTCGCCGACGTGCCGCGCGCGGTCATTGCCGCACCGTCGCTGTTTGAGGGTAAGCCGCTGCCACGCCGGCCGGAAGACCTGGAGGACCTGCCATGGCTGGCGCTGCGCACCTTCTATCGCAATGAGGTCGTGCTGCAGAACACGCAGACGCAGGCGCGCCAAGGCATCGCATTCCAGCCGCGCATGAGCACGGACAGCCTCTACGCGCTGCATTCGGCGACCCGGCTGGGGCTGGGCGTTGCCGTCGGCTCGGCCTGGATCTTTGCCGACGACATTGCCAGCGGCAGGCTGCTGCACCTGCTGCCGCAGTGGCAGGCCGATCCCCTGCCGATCTACCTGGTCTACCCCCATGCGCGCTTCTATCCGGCGAAGCTCAGGTTGTTTGTCGATGCCATGCGGCAAGCCATTCCCACGCCGGGTATGGTCGGGAGCCCGGGCCCGCGGCGGCGCGAGCGCGGCGAACGTACCCGTCGCGCATAAGCGTGCTCAGGGAGGCGCGGAAGACGACGCCGTCACCCCTTGCCCGATGCCCCACACGTCTTCGGTGCAGGTGGACAGGCAGCCGTGCCGACGCTGCCCGCAACCCGTGCTTTCTGCCCCACCTTGGCGTATTTTCTGCACTGGATTTGCGCATTATCAAGACCGTCGAAATCCGTGCTTCAGGCCTGCAAATCAAGGCCGATAGGAGGAAAACCAAAGTCAAGTTCCGCGACCGCCATGACTCCCTTTTTCCTTCCCGCCGAGCGCCTGATGGCGCGCCTGAATATCAACCGCAAGCTCGCGCTGATCGCCGTGCTGTTCCTGGTGCCGCTATGCGGCGCGATGTACGTGGTGCTGAGCGACGCGGCGCGATCGATCCGCACCACCGGCGATGAAGTGCGGGGGCTTGCCGTGGTCGGGCATGCGCTCGACTTCATGCGCGAGACCCAGGTCCGGCGCGGCGCCGCCAATGCGGTGTTGTCGGGCAATGCGGCCTTTCGCACCACCTTCGACGCGGCCGACAACAAGGCCGCGGCCAGCCTGGCCGGGCTGACACGCAGCATCGCGGAGAATCCTGCCTTCGAACTGGGGGCCGGGGCGCGCAAGCTGGAGCAGGACTGGCAGCATCTGCGCGGGCTTGGCCTGGACACCATGGCGGGGCCGCTGTTCGAGCGCCACAGCGCGCTGGTGCGGCAGACGCAGGCGTTTATCGGCGACGTGGCCGAGCGCTCGCAACTGGCGCTGGACAGTGACGCGGGCTCCTACTACCTGATCAACCTGCTGGTGGGCCCGATGCCGCGCCTGGCTGAGCTGAGCGCGCTGGCGCGCGGCCGCGGAGCCGGCATCATCGCGCAGGGCGGCTATGCCGATGCCGCGCAGCAGGCAGGCCTGGGCGCGCTCGCCGAGCAGATCCGCGAGGGGCTGGAAACGGTGCGGCGCGACATCGCGCGCGTCGGGAACGCGGCACCCGCGTACCGGCCGCGCATCGACGCCGCGCTGGCGCGGCTCGCCGCGATGGACAACTTCCATCGCACGCTCAAGGTCCGGATGCTGGGCGCGACCGGCATCGATATCGATGCCAAGACTTACTTCGACGAGGCCACCGCGGCCATCGAAGGCGTGGCGGCCGCCAACAAGGCGTTTGCCGGGATCGTGGACGCCATGCTGGCACAGCGTGTCGCGGTGCAGGAAAGGCAGTTCGTGTTGCTGGCGGGCATTGCGCTGGTGACCGTGGCCGCCGCGTTCTACCTGTTCATCGGCTTCAGCCGCGGCATGCGCGGCGACGTGCGGCAGGTGGCGGAGATGGTCGAACGCATCAACGCGGGCGACCTGACCCTGCGCATCGCGGTGCGCGGGCGCGACGAACTGAGCGAGATCAAGCGGCACCTGCTGTCGCTGGTGGACAGCTGGCGTGCGCTGATCGGCGACACCAAGGCCGGCGCGCACAACGTGCTGGCGGCGGCGGGCGATATCGCGCAGGGCAATATCGACCTGTCGCAGCGCACCGAGGAGCAGGCCTCGTCGCTGGAGCAGACCGCGGCCAGCATGGAGCAGCTGACGGCGACCGTGCAGCAGAACGCCAGCAATGCCGGCCAGGCCAGCGAACTGGCGCGCGAGGCGTCTGGCGTGGCGCGCGCCGGCGGCGACGCGGTCGGGCGCATGCAGCAGACCATGCAGGAGATCGAGGCCGATTCGCGGCGCATCGTCGACATCATCGCAGTGATCGACGGCATTGCCTTCCAGACCAATATCCTGGCGCTGAACGCGGCAGTGGAGGCCGCGCGCGCGGGTGAGGCCGGCCGCGGCTTTGCGGTGGTGGCGACCGAAGTGCGCGGCCTGGCGCAGCGCGCCGGCAGCTCGGCCAAGGAGATCCGCACGCTGATCTCGCAATCGGCGCAGCGCGTGGCGTCGGGCAACACGCTGGCGCTGGACGTTGCCGCGACCATGGAGAACACCGTTGCCGCCATCGGCCGCGTGACGGCGATGATGGATGAGATCAGCCATGCCTCGCGCGAGCAGAGCAGCGGCATCGCCCAGGTCAACCAGGCGGTGACGCAGATGGACCAGGTCACGCAGCAGAACGCCGCGCTGGTGGAGGAGGCCGCCGCGGCGGCGCAGTCGCTGCAGGAGCAGGCGCTGCATATGCAGCGGGCGGTGGCGGTGTTCCGGACCGAGGCGCAAGCCTAGTCCGCCTCGCAGTGCTCAGCGCCGGAAGATCCAGATCACGACCGACACCAGCACCGACACCAGGATGCAGGTCGTGATCGGAAAGTAGAAGCTGAACCCGTCACGGACGATATGGGTATCGCCGGGCAGCCGCCCGAGCGGCAGCTTCGACAGCCAGGGCCAGGCAGCGGCGGCTGCGATCAGCAGGCAGCCAAGGATGAGAAGCACGCGTTGCATGATCGGATGGATTCGGTTCGGCTGGCGGCTTGTGGCACCGCGTGTCCTGAGACATTGGACAGGCACGTCGCCGCAGGATTGCATCGGCTCGGCGCACCGGGGGCCGGGGACTATAGGTCGCGGGTTTCGGAATGTAAATTGAGAGTTGGCGCTCTTTGCATGAAATTTAGTTATACCGCCGAAATGCCGCAAGGCCAGTCTGATGGTAAATTTCACGATCAGCAAGTTTTATGATAGGAAGCACTGTTTCTTGATCAAGGTGCTCAATCTGGTTCCACAAAAATGGCGCATTCCGGTGAAATCCACACACTGGACGGCCAATTTCCCGCCGGGTTAACGCTAATTCTGAGTCGCAATGCCCGTTGCCTAAGATTCCGTTCAATTGGAGAACAGCAGTTCGCCATTAGAACAAAATCGCATGTCCGGCCTGCAGGACGGATAGTGCGATTTCCAGGCAAACGGAGACAGCAGTGCAACATCCCACCCAAACGAAGGGCGGCGTCACGGACGTCCAGGCCCTGATCGACGGACAGCGATTCACTGGTTACCAGTGGCTCATTCTTGTGCTGTGCTTCCTGATCGTTGCCATTGACGGTTTCGATACCGCGGCAATCGGATATATCGCGCCGGCGCTGGTGCAGGACTGGGGGATTGAGAAAGCCGCCCTCGGGCCCGTCATGAGCGCGGCCCTGTTCGGCCTTGCCTTCGGTGCGATCTTCGCCGGTCCGCTGGCTGACCGTGTCGGCCGCAAGAAGGTGCTGGTGCTGTCCGTCTTCTTCTTTGGCGCCTGCAGCCTCGCCACCGCGTATGCGCCCACGCTGGGCTGGCTCACGGTCTGGCGCTTCCTGACCGGCCTTGGCCTGGGCGCCGCCATGCCCAATGCCGTGACGCTGACATCGGAGTTCGCGCCGCAACGCCGCCGTGCGGTGCTGGTGAACACCATGTTCTGCGGCTTTCCGCTGGGTTCAGCGGCCGGCGGCTTTGTCGCCGCCGCGATGATTCCGCACTTCGGCTGGCACAGCGTGCTGCTGCTTGGCGGCATCGTGCCGCTTGCGCTCGCGCTGTTGCTGGTGGTGCTGCTGCCGGAGTCCGTGCGCTACATGGTCCTGCGCAACTATCCGGCCACCCAGATCCGCAGCGTGCTGCGGCGCGTGACGGGTGCGGATCTGAGCGAGGCGAACGCATTCGTCATCGGCGAACAGGCACCCGCGACCAAATCGCCCATCGGCACTGTGCTTGCTCCCGGCTATCGCCTGGGCTCGGTGATGCTGTGGTCCACTTACTTCATGGGCCTCGTCATCTTCTACCTGCTGACGAGCTGGATGCCGACGCTGATGAAGGACGCCGGTTTCTCGATCCAGCACGCGTCATTCCTGACGGCGCTCTTTCCGCTCGGCGGCGGCATCGGCACCATTGCGGCCGGCTGGTTCATGGACCGCTTCAACCCGAACAAGGTCATCGCCATCGCGTACGCCGCAACCGGCGTGCTGATCTACGCAGTGGGCCACGGCACCGGCAGCCAGGTGCTGCTGGGCGTGCTGATCTTCGTCGCCGGTACGGCCATGAACGGCGCCCAGTCTTCGATGCCTTCGCTGGCCGCGGCCTTTTACCCGACGCAAGGCCGCGCCACCGGCGTTGCCTGGATGCTTGGCATCGGCCGCTTCGGCGGCATCACCGGCGCGCTGCTCGGTGCTGAACTGCTGCGCCTGCACCTGGGCTTCGACACGATCTTTACGCTGCTTACCGTGCCGGCATTCCTTGCCGCCGGTGCACTGCTGGTGAAGCATTTCAGCAGCCGCCCCGCGGCTGCCGTCGACTCGGTCAATGGCAGCGCAAGCGTGGCAAGTCACTGAGCGGAATCAGGCTGGGCCGCGGCGCGAATGCAGTTCGCCAGCGCCTCGGCCATCGGCGTGAGCGTGCGGTCGCCGTGCCGCAGCAGGCCGATCGGTTCCTCGGTGCCCTGGGTATCGATCGGCAGCAGTACCAGCTCCCCCTCGGACACCGCGCGCCTGGTTGCGGAGAGCGGCGCTGCCCACACGCTGTCACTCTGCCGTGCCAGCAGGCGTCCGAGATAGGCATCCGAGGTTTCCACGCATCCGCCCGGCAGGGGCAGGCCGTGCCGGGCGAGCAGGCTTTCGGTGTTGTGGCGGGGAATCGAGCCCGCGGCCGGAATCACCAGCGGCCATGCCAGCGCGTCAACAAGCGTTGGCCGCGATACGGCGGCGAGGGGATGCGCGGGACGAACCGCCAGAGCCAGCGAGTCCGGGCCCAAGGACTCGAACCACAGGCTCTCCATGGCAACCGGGTCATCCATCCGGCCAATGACGAGGTCGAGCACATCCGCCTTGAGCTGGTCGATGAGGTTGCGGTTCATGCCGGTCTGCACGGCCAGGCCGACCTCGGGGTGCGCGGCGCGGAAACGCAGCAAGGCATCAGTCAGCACGGCCGGCACCACGCTTGGCAGCGCACCCAGCCGGATGCGCTCCTGCGGCAGCGCATCCGCGCCGGCCATGCTGTCCGCCGCGGCATCGATGTCCGCGAGGATGCGCAGGGCGTGGCGCAGGAAGCGCGTGCCGGCGGTGGTCAGTTCGGTGCCGGCCCGCTGCCGGACCAGCAGGCGGGTGCCGGCCAGTTCCTCGAGCTCGCTCAGTGTCTTGGAGACGGCCGGCTGGGTCAGGCCCAGACGTTCGGCCGCACGGCCCAGGTGCTGGGTCTGCGACACCGCCACGAAACAATAGAGGTGCCGCAGCCGCACGCGATTGCGGAAGATTTCGAGTGCGGGAGGGGCCTGTGGTTTCATGCATAAAAGTTATCGTATTTCTCAGTAATCTTAATTTACATGACTTTATGTGTTGTTTAAAGTCAAACCATTCCAATGACAAGGAGACTGCGCGATGACCCGTCTTGCCCAGTACCGCCGTCCCTACTGGGACACCCAGCCCGAATACCGCTTCGATCCCTATGCCTCGACGCAGAAGCGCTCGCCGGACCAGCCGCTGATTGCGCTGCCGCAGTCGTTGTCTGAAGTGACCGGGCCCACCTTCGGCGCCGAGTTCGTCCGCGAAGGCGATAACGATCTCACCGTCGGCAACGGCGGCGAGCCCATCGGCGAGCGCATTCTCGTGACCGGCCGCGTGCTGGACGAGAACGGCCGGCCGGTGCCGAACGCGCTGGTCGAGGTCTGGCAGGCCAACGCCGCCGGACGCTACCTGCACAAGCGCGACCAGCACGACGCGCCGCTCGACCCGCATTTCTCGGGCGAGGGCCGCACCGTGACCGACGCCAACGGACACTACCAGTTCAAGACCATCAAGCCCGGCGCCTATCCCTGGCGCAACCACCACAACGCCTGGCGGCCGCAGCACATCCACTTCTCGCTGTTCGGCAATGCCTACGCCACGCGCCTGGTGACGCAGATGTATTTCCCCGGTGATCCCCTGCTGCCGTTCGACCCGATCTTCAACTGCGTGCCGGACGAGAAAGCGCGCAACCGCCTGATCGCCGCCTTCGACTGGGAATCCACCCAGCCGGAATACGCGCTCGGCTACCGTTTCGATATCGTGCTGCGTGGCCGCGATGCCACGCCGATGGAGTAAGACCACCATGCTCTACGCCACCGCATCCCAGACTGTCGGCCCTTACCTGCATATCGGCCTCAATGCACTGAACTGCGCCGACCTGACCGCCAGCGCCCCGCAGCTGGCCGGCGAGCGCATCGTGATCGAAGGCCGCGTGACTGATGGCGACGGCCAGCCCGTGCCGGACGGCATGGTCGAGATCTGGCAGGCCAACCCTGCCGGCCGCTACCGCCATCCTGAAGACATCCGCGAACTGCCGCTGGTGCCCGGCTTCACCGGCTTTGGCCGTGTGCCGACCGAGGCCGACGGCTCGTTCCGCTTTGTCACCGTCAAGCCGGGCGCCGTGCCGGGTCCGGACGGACGGCCGCAGGCGCCGCACATCATGGTGTCGGTGTTCATGCGCGGCCTGGTCAGGCATGTCGCCACGCGCATGTACTTCCCGGACGAAGCGGCGGCCAATGCCGCCGATGCCGTGCTGGCGCTGGTTCCCGCCGAGCGCCGCGGCACGCTGATTGCCAGCGATGCCGGCAACGGTACGCTGCGCTGGGACGTGGCACTGCAGGGGCAGAACGAGACAGTGTTCTTCGATATCTGAGGACCCCGCTGCCGGCAACAGACGCATAATCGGGTGGCCGTCGATGTCACGGCCACTCACGTTACCCATCGCCCCCAATGCCAACCGCTACGCGTCTCACTGATCCCATGTCCGGCAGCCCGGCCGTGCTGGACATTTTCTCCGACGTTGGCACGGTTCAGCGCATGCTTGCCGTGGAGGCCGCGCTCGCGCGCGCCGAAGCCGACAGCGGCGTGATCCCTGCCGCGGCCGCGGCCGTGATTTCCGACGTCTGCCGCGACCCCGGCATCATTGACCGCGACGCGCTTGCGCAAGCCGCGGTCGCTGCTGGCAATCTCGCCATTCCCTTCGTCAGGCAACTGACCGCCGCCGTGGCCGCGCGCGATGCCGAGGCGGCGCGCTTTGTCCACTGGGGCGCCACCAGCCAGGACATCATCGACACCGCACTGGTGCTCCAGGCCGGCGACGCGCTGCGCGCGCTGGATGCCGACCTGGTGCGCCTGGGAGCAGCCTGCGCCGCGCTGGCTTCGGCGCATCGGGCCACGCCGATGGTCGCGCGCACCTGGCTCCAGCATGCCCTGCCGGCCAGCTTCGGCCTCAAGGCCGCGGGCTGGCTCGATGCGCTGCGCCGCGATCTCGGCCGTCTCGATGCCACCCGCGCCCAGGCCCGCGTGCTGCAGTTCGGCGGCGCCGCCGGCACGCTCGCCAGCCTTGGCCAGGCCGCGCCCGCAGTGACCGCCGCGCTGGCCCGCGAACTGGACCTGGCCGCGGCCGTGCTGCCGTGGCACGCGCATCGTGACCGCATGGTCGAGGTTGCCACCACGCTGGGCATGCTGACCGGAACGCTCGGCAAGATGGCGCGCGATATCTCGCTGATGATGCAGACCGAGGTGGCCGAAGTGGCCGAGCCGTCTGGTCCCGGCCGCGGCGGCTCCAGCACCATGCCGCACAAGCGTAACCCGGTCGGCTGCGCGGCGGTGCTGACGGCTGCGGTGCGCGTGCCGCCGCTGGTGGCGACGATGCTGGCGGGCATGGTGCAGGAGCATGAACGCGCCCTGGGCGGCTGGCAGGCAGAGTGGGACACACTGCCGCAGATCGTGACGCTGGCCGCCGGCGCGCTGCGCCAGATGGGCGAGGTCGTGGCGGGGCTGCAGGTCGATGCGGCGCGCATGCGTGCCAACCTCGGCCTGACCCATGGCCTGATCCTCGGCGAGGCGGCGATGCTTGAACTTGGCAGCAGGATCGGCCGGCTGCCGGCGCACCATCTGGTGGAACGCGCCTCGCAGCGTGCCGTGGCCGAAGGCACCAGCCTGCGCGACGCGCTGGCCCGCACGCTGCAATCCGACCCGGCGCATGCCGGCCTGCTCGATGACGCCACGCTGGATCGCCTTGCCGATCCCGCCAACTACGCGGGCCAGTCAGCGGCCTTTGCGGACGCTGCCGTGCAGGCCTGGCAATCCGCGCTGGCGGCGCGCCAGTCCTGAGACTGCCCTGAGCCCGGAACTACCGCGATGCGCCGGCCACGCCGCCGGCCACGCACCCAAGGAGACTGCATTGCCCTACCTCGACCACGCCGGTGCCCGGCTCTTCTACACCGTTGACGGCCCCGATTCCGCGCCCGCCATCCTCTTCTCGAACTCGCTCGGTACCGATCACACCATGTGGGAGCCGCAGGCTGCCGCGCTGGCTGGTCGCTATCGCGTGGTGCGCTACGACACCCGCGGCCACGGCCGCTCGACTGCGCCGGGCGATGCCTTCACCGTGGCGCAGCTCGGGCAGGACGTCATCGCCATCCTGGATGCGCTGGGGATCGGGCAGGCGGTGTTCTGTGGCCTGTCGATGGGCGGGCTCACGGGGATGTGGCTGGGCATCCATGCGCCGCAGCGGTTCTCGCATATCGTGCTGGCCAATACCGCCGCGAAGATCGGCAATGCCGACGGCTGGAATACCCGCATCGACACCGTACGGCGCGAGGGCATGGCCGTGATGGTCGCGCCTTCGGTCGAACGGTGGTTCACGCCGGGGTTTGCCGCCACGGCGGAGCGCGCGCTGGACGGCCTGCGCGATGTGCTGGGCGGGCTTGACCCGCGCGGCTATGCGGCCAACTGCGCGGCCGTGCGCGACGCTGATTTCCGCGAGTCGGTCGCGTCGATCCAGGTCCCGGTGCTGGTCATCGCCGGCAGCCAGGATCCGTCGACCCCTGCGCAGGAAGGCCGCGCGCTGGCTGATGCGATTCCCGGCGCCCGCTTTGTCGAACTGCCCGCCGCGCATATTTCAAGCTTCGAGCAGCCCGGCCGCTTCACGGCGGCGCTGCTCGATTTCGTGCGCGGACGGCTGCCGGTGAGCGACGATCATGCGCGTTACGGCGCCGGCCTTGTCGTGCGGCGCGAAGTGCTGGGCAGCGCGCACGTCGACCGTTCGCTCGCACAGCTGACACCGCTCAACGAGGAATTCCAGAACCTCATCACGCGCTATGCCTGGGGTGAGATCTGGACGCGCGAAGGCCTGCCGCGGCATACGCGCAGCCTGCTGACGATCGCCATGATGGTGGCGCTGAACCGCCCGGAGGAGCTTAAGTTGCATCTGCGCGCCGCCGCCAACAACGGCGTGACGCGCGACGAGATCAAGGAGGTCTTGCTGCAGACCGCGATCTATTGCGGCGTGCCGGCGGCGAACTCGGCATTTCATCTGGCCGAGGAGGTGTTCGCCGGGATGGACCAGGCGGCCAACTGACCAGTCAGCCCGCTGCATCTGCGGCTGCCGGCATGGCAAATGCCGGCAGCCGCGCGCGCCCTGATCGCCGGAATTCAGTCGGCGCCTGCCCTACCAGCCGCGCAAAGAAGCGCGAGAAGTAGGCCGCGTCAGCGAACCCGAGCGACAGTGCGATGTGCTTGACCTCCAGGTCGCTGAACAGCAGGTCGCGCTGCGCCTCGGCCAGCACGCGCGCGTGGATCATCTGCAGGGCCGACTGCCCGCAAGCCTGGCGGCACACGCGGTTGAGCTGCGTGGGTGTGATGCCGATGGCGCCTGCATAGTGCGTGATGTCCTTGTGCTCACGATAGTCGGATTCGAGCAACTGCTGGAACAGCCGGAAATGCCGCGCGGGCCGGCTGTCGCTGCGCGCCGCGGCCGGCGCGGCGGCATTGGCCAGCCGCGCGATGCCGATCAGCAGCAGCGTCAGCAACGCCGACAGCGACGCCCCGCGCCAGGCGGACACAGCTTCCATCTCGCCGCGAACCAGTGCCAGCGTATCGGCCAGCGCGTGGCCCCGGCGCACGCGGTCGTGGCGCGGATCGGCGAACAGCGGTAGCGCATCCGGCACACCCGCCAGCAGCGTGCGCAGGTGGCTGTCGGTCATGGTCACGACCATGCCGTCGGTGTCCGGCGTGAAGACAAAGCCGTGGATGTGCCGTGGCGGCATCGTCACCAGCGAACCGCTGCGCAGCCGTTCGCGCCGCTCCTCCAGCAGGGCTTCGCCGGCGCCTGAGTGAATGTACAGAATTTGCAGGAAGCGATCATGCCGATGGGGCTTGATCTCCCATCCGTGCAGGCGGCTGCGTGCGGCAATGGATTCGAAATGGAGCTGGTTTTCCAGCAGTTCCGAGGGATTGATGCCATACAGCGAGTATGTCGGGACAGGTTTCACGGTGGCTTAGGTGTTTACCATCGATGTTCCGATTGTCCTGTCATTGGTTCGATCTGTCCATTCCTTGGCGGGTCTCCGCCGACTATCTTTAGCGGCAGAAGACGGATACCCACAAGGAGACAAGACATGCGCACCCAGGTTGCCATCATCGGCGCCGGCCCGGCCGGCCTGCTGCTCGGCCAGTTGCTGACACGCGCCGGCATCGACAACATCATCATCGAACAACGCAGTCCCGAATACGTGCTTGGCCGCATCCGCGCGGGCATCCTGGAGAGCGTCACCGTCGACGCGCTGGAACGTGCCGGCGTGGCCGGGCGGCTGCATGCGGAAGGCCTGGTCCACCACGGCATCGCCCTGTCGTACGGCGGGCAGCGCCATCATATCGACCTGCATGCGCTGATCGGGCGCAGCGTCACGGTGTACGGGCAGACCGAGGTCACGCGCGACCTGATGGATGCGCGCCGCGCCGATGACACCCCCACCGTCTATGAAGCGCAGGAGGTGAGCGTGCACGGTTTCGACGGAAGCACGCCGTCGGTGCGCTATCGCAAGGATGGCGCCATGCACGAGGTGGCCTGCGACTACATCGCCGGCTGCGACGGTTTTCATGGCATCTGCCGCGAGAGCGTGCCGGTGGCGGCGCGGCAGGTGTTCGAGCGGGTCTATCCGTTTGGCTGGCTGGGGCTGTTGTCGGAGACGCCACCCGTTGCCGATGAGCTGGTCTATGCCAGCCATGAGCGCGGCTTCGCGCTGTGCAGCATGCGTTCGCGCCACCGCAGCCGCTACTACGTGCAGGTGGCGGCTAGCGAGCGCGTGGAAGACTGGTCAGACGAGCGCTTCTGGCAGGAGTTGCGCAGCCGGCTCGATCCGCAGACGGCAAGCGCGCTGGTGACCGGGCCCAGCATCGAGAAGAGCATTGCGCCGCTGCGCAGCTTTGTGAGCGAGCCGATGCGTTTTGGCCGGCTGTTCCTGGCGGGTGACGCTGCGCATATCGTGCCGCCAACCGGGGCCAAGGGGTTGAACCTGGCGGCCAGTGATGTGCTGGCGTTGTCCGAGGGCTTTGAAGCCCGTTACCGCCATGCCGATGCCAGCGGCCTCGATGGCTATTCCGCGCGTTGCCTGCAGCGGGTGTGGAAGGCCGAGCGCTTCTCGTGGTGGATGACATCGCTGCTGCACCGCTTTCCGGATGCAGATGCGTTCTCGTTGCGGATGCAGCAGGCGGAGCTGGATTACCTGGTGGGGTCGGAGGCGGCGTCGCGGGTGCTGGCGGAGAACTATGTAGGCTTGCCTTATTGAACGAAAAAGGCGCGGCATCGCCGCGCCTTTCACCACTTACACCCCCATCCTCTCCCCCTGTGCCTGCCGCCGCAGGCTCTCCGTGGTCTCGCCGCTGCCGTCCGGCGTCCAGCCCGGCGGCATGATCAGGTAACCGATGGCATTGGTGACGCTGCCGGCGTTGGCCATGTCGCGCAGCAGACCGGCCCAGTGCTCGAACTGATTGACCAGCGGGTTATGCGTGGTGGTCGGCTTGACCAGCCCATAGCGGCAGGGCTCGTCGGCGCGCTCTTCCACATAGGTGCCGAACAGGCGGTCGAAGAGGATCAGCACGCCGCCATAGTTGGCATCCAGGTAGTCGACATTCGATGCATGGTGCACGCGGTGCGCCGACGGCGTGTTGAACACGTACTCGAACCAGCCCAGCTTAGGAATCCAGGTGGTGTGCAGCCAGAACTGGTACAGCAGGTTCAGGCTCAGCGCGGCCAGCACTACTTCCGGACGCACCCCGAGCCAGACCAGCGGTGCGAAAAAGATCGCCGTGCCGGTGATCTTGCCGGTCCAGCCCAGGCGATACGCCGTCCCCAGCGTCAGCTCATTGGGCGAGTGGTGCACCGCATGCGTGGCCCAGAAGAAGCGGATGCGGTGCGACGCGCGGTGGTACCAGTAGTAGCAGAACTCCTGCCCCACGAAGAGCAGCAGCACGGCCAGCGCGCTGTTGATCTCCACCGTGAAGATGCGGTGCTGCCAGGCAAACGAGAACACCGGCGTGGCCAGCGACAGCGGCAGCAGCGCGAACAGCTTGCGTCCGACGAGGTCGGCGAGCGACATCCCGATTTCATGCCAGGGGTAGTCCTTGCCTTGCTGGCGGGCCTTGCGCGCCAGCACCAATGCCTCGACCAGCGAGACCGCCACGACGAAGGCCGTGACATAGAGCGTGAATCTTCCGAGGTTGTGCATGATCCATCCAGTGCGGTGAGTTGAGACGCTTGGCTTGCGGAAAGGTCCGTCGCTGCGTCGGTGAAGCAAATGTAGTAGGCGGCCGCGGCAATCGCCATGCGAGAGATATGTCGCCGGATGTCATGGCTGCTGGGGTGGAGCCGTGTAACACGGCGACATTTTTCCGGGCGCGAAAAACGCAGGAGCCTTGCCTATAGTTCGTCCCGTCGCCGCGCTGCAGTGCGCGGCCCGAACCGAACCTGAAGGACCTGCGATGACCCACCGCCTTTCACAAACTTCCCGCCTGCCGCGCCTGCTCGGCATCGCCGCGGGCACGCTGGTGATCCTGGCCAGCACCCCGGCCTTTGCCGCATGGGGCGGCCACGGCACGGCCTATACGCCGCGCGGCGTCTACAACGGCGCGCACGTCGGCGCCTGCGGTGGCGGCAGCTGCTCGCACGCCGGCGGTGTGGTTGGCCCTGACGGCGGCCTGGCCACCAACATCGGCACTGTGACGCGCAATGCGCCAGGGCAGTTCTCGAGTGCCGGCACCGCCACCGGGCCGAATGGCCGCTCGGTGCAGCACGATGGCAGCACCAACTGCGCCGGCGGCACCTGCTCGCATACCGGCGACCTGACCGGCCCCAATGGCCAGAGCGCCACCACGGCGGGCAGCGTGACGCGCGCAGGCGCCGGCCAGTATTCGTCGTCAGGCACCGTCACTGGCGCAAATGGCAATACCGTCAACCATGCGGCATCGACGGGCTGTGCGGGTGCGGCCTGCTACCGCTCCGGCACGGTGACGGGCACACTGGGCGGCACCGTCACGCATGCGGGCAGCGCAACCCAGGTCGTCCCTGGCGTCGTCACCACTGGTGGCGGTGCCACCGTGGTCCATGGCACCACGGTGGCCAACGCCGGCAGCGTGACGCCCGTCGGCGCGACGGTGGCCGTCAGCACGCCGCCAGTGGTGGTGACGCCGCCGCCTGCGGCGATCTACGTGCCGCCGCCGCCGCCCGCCAGGGTCGTGGTCGCCGCCACGCCGCTGCCGGCCGTGGTAGTGCGGGCCACGCCGCTGCCGCGTACGGTCTATGTCGCACCCCGCGCCGTCTACGTCGCCCGCCCAGCCAGGGCGGCCGTCCTGGTGCCCGGACACTGGGCCGGTGCCGTCTGGGTCCCCGCCCACCTGGCCTGAGGGCCTTCGGATTTTCATCCCCCCTGCCGGCAAGGCCGGCTATCTCACGGAGTCCATCATGACGAAGATGATTGCAGTGCTTATCTTGTGTATTGTTTCAGCAGGTGCCTCGGCACAAAGTGTCGAGATGCCTGCAGCCGGCGGCGCGCGCGTGGAGCGTGCGTTGCAGCAATTGCAGACGCGCTTTGCCAGCGCCAATACCACGCGGGACGGCAAGCTGACCCGCGAGCAGGCCGCGGCGGGCATGCCGATGGTTGCCAGCCACTTCGACCAGATCGATACGCAGCGCGCGGGTTACGTGACGCTGCCGCAGATCGAGGCGTTCACGAGGCGGAAGATGATGTCGCGCTGACGGCTGGCAACGCAGGCCGGCACCGGAGGCCGGCATCGCCGGAGACCCGTCATGGAACAGGTGAACAGGATTGTGGTGCTCGACGACGAGGCCGAGCTGCGCAACATGCTGCAACGGTTCCTGACCGGGCACGGGTTCCGCGTGCGTGCGGTGGCGGACGGCAAGCAGCTGGACAAATACCTGCAGCGCGAGCCGTACGACCTGCTGGTGCTGGACCTGATGATGGAGCCGGAAGACGGTCTCACCATCTGCCGGCGCCTGCGTGCCGAAGGCCACACCTTGCCGATCCTGATGCTGACCGCCAGGGGCGATCCGGTCGACCGCGTCGCGGGGCTGGAGACTGGCGCCGACGACTACCTGGCCAAGCCCTTCGTGCCGGATGAACTGGTGGCGCGCATCCGGGCGCTGCTGCGGCGCCAGAAGATGGCCGCCGGCGATCCGAACGTCACCACGCAGACGCTGCGCTTCGGCGACTTCACCTTCGACGTCGGCAAGCAGATGCTGATGCGCGCCGGCGAGCTGGTTGAGGTCCATTCCGCGCAGATGCTCTTGCTGCATGCGCTGGGGTCGTCGCCGAACCGGGCCGTCAGCCGCGACAACCTGCTGGCCCGCGCGCGCGGGCGCGACCACGATGCGCTCGACCGCAGCATCGACGTGCAGATCCTGCGCCTGCGCCAGATCGTTGAAGCGGATCCGTCCAAGCCGCGCTTTATCAGGACGGTGTGGGGCGTGGGCTACATGCTGGTCGCCGGCGTCGAATCGTGATGCGGCTGCTGCCCCGCTCGCTGCTCGCGCGCAATATCGCGCTGCTGATGGCGCTGGTGGCCGTCACCCAGGCATGCTCGCTGAGCGTGCTGCTGCATTTCGTGCAGCGCCCGCGCATCGAGCGTGCTGCCATCATCTTCTCCGATTACGTAAAGACGCTCGACGGCGTGCTCGCCGCCATGCCGCCAGAGGCGGGCGCCGCCGCGGCCCGGCGTCTCGGTGCGCAGCGGCAAGACCCCGCCCGTGCCGCGCCCGCCGCGGCCCCTGATGCGCTGCACCTGATGCGCACGTGGCAGCGTGACGTGTTCCTGGAAGCCCTGCAGCGCCAACTGCCCGATACGCCAGTGCGATGGCAGAGCGGAGATGGCGAGAAGCTGTGGATTCGCCTGCATGTGGCCGGCTCGCCGCAATGGGTCGCCTTGCCGATGAGTGAAGACGCGCGTGCCGGCGGCATCGGCACCGCGCTGGTGCTGTCGTTGGCGCTGGCACTGCTGGCGGCACTGACCGGCTACCTGATCCAGCTGCACCTGAACCGCCCGCTGCAGGACCTGGCACAGGCGGCGCGCCAGATTTGCGCGGGCGAGACGCCACCGCCACTGCCCACCAACGGTCCCACCGAGATTGCGCAGGTCGGCAGCGCCTTCAACCAGATGACGCAGGCGCTGCAGCAGGCCGAGCAGACCCTTGCGCTGATGCTGGCCGGGGTCTCGCACGATATCCGCACGCCGCTGACCAAGCTGCGCCTGGCGATGGCGATGGCGATCCCGCGCGGCGCCGACGACGCCTTCGTGGCGTCGGCGGAAGGCTACCTGGACCATATCGAGACCATCCTGCAGCAGTTCATGGACTACGCCGGCAGCGGCGAGAAAGAGCTGCCGCAGCCTGGCGACCTCAATGCGCTGGTCGGCCAACTGGCGTCCGACTTCGCCGGCCTCGGCCATGAGTTCGCGCTGTCATTGGGTGAGTTGCCGCGGGTGCCGTTCCGCCCGGTCAGCCTGATGCGGCTGCTGATGAACCTGATGCAGAACGCTGTCGTCTACGGCAAGTCCGGCTTCAGCGTGCGCACCTGGCGCGACGCCGCGTGCGCCTACGTGGCCGTGGGCGATCGCGGCACGGGCATCGCCGCACACGAGCTGGAGCAGCTCAAGGCGCCGTTCAGCCGCGGCGCCAACGCACGCGGCCATGCGGGCGGCACCGGCCTCGGGCTGGCCATCGTTGAACGCATTGCACGGCTGCATGGCGGCTCGCTGCAGTTCCGCGCACGCGATGGCGGCGGCCTGGAAGCGGTGGTGGCGTTGCCGCTGCAGGCAGCTTCCGCGCAGCGCGGGCACGGCACCGCGCCGTGACATCGCGCGAAATATTTCCCGCATGGCATAGCCGCCGGGTTTTTCCGATACTTCGGTCACTGCGATGCGGCGCACGGCAACAACGAAGCGCGGCCCGCAATGACAGGCTCCCCGATGGTTTGCGATCTTGCTGGTCGAACGATTGTCGGTGACAGCTTTCCCGACGATAGCCGGCACTGACGTGCCAATGAAGGATCCCAGATGCGCAACACCATCCAGACCATCGCCCGCCAGACCAGGCGCCTGACCATCGCGGCCCTTGCCGCCACCGCCATGCTGAGCGCAGGCTGCGCCAGTGCCGGGGTGACCGGCATCGACCAGACCGGCCTGCTGCATCCGGTGCACGCCGACGTCATCTACGTGCGCGCCTTCGACGCCAGCGCCGGACAGGTGAAGCAGGACGGCGGCCTGGCGCAGAAGGTGACGACGATGATGGCAGGCGGCTCCCCGGCCAGTGTGAGCGCGCAGACGGCCACTGAAGCCCGCGAGCAGGTCGCCAGCGAGATCGTGCGCGAGCTGCAGGCCAGGGGCCTGCATGCCGTGCGCTCGGACGCGCCGGTCTCGGCCGGTGCCAATGCGCTGATCGTCGACGGCGACTTCAGCAAGATCGATGCAGGCACTGCCCGCCGCCGCCTGCTGATCGGGCTGGGTGCCGGCAAGAGCGAAGTCAGCGCGGCGGTGCGGATCACGTACCAGCCGGCCAACGGCGCGGCGGTGCCGCTGCAGAGCTTTGTTGCCGATGCCGACAGCGGCCATCTGCCGGGGGTGGCGGAAACCGGCGGCGCAGGCGCCGCGGCGGGTCACCTGGCGGTGGCTGCCGGCGCCGGGGCGGGCTTGCACGGCGTGTCCGAAGTCAGGCATGACTCGGTCTACGCCGACGCCACCCGCCTGGGCAACACCATCGCCATCCAGGTCATCGCGGCCAGCACGGAAGAAGGGTGGCTGACGGCTGCTTCCGCGATCTGATGCGCAGCTGGCCCGGCATCCGACGCTACGCGGCCAGCGCACCGGCGCCCGGAACCATCGCCTGCACCGCCTGCAGCGTGTCTGCGACCACCCCACCCACCAGTATCACGGCCGGGCTGGCCAGCCCCGCTGCGAGCGCTTCGGCAAGCGTGCCGAGCGAGCCGGTCCAGCTACGTGCCTGCTCGCTGCCGGCATGCATCACCACTGCCGCCGGCATGTCGCTGCGCATGCCCGCCGCCAGCAAGCCGTCGCGGATCGCCGCGATCCGGCTCATGCCCATGTAGATCACCAGCGTGGTGCCGCCACGCACCAGCGCCTGCCAGTCGGGCGAGCCGTGCGCGCTGGTATGGCCGGTCACGAAGGTCACGCCGTGGCAGTGCGTGCGGTGCGTCAGCGCAATCCCCAAGGCTTGCGCGGCGGCCATGCCGCTGCTGATGCCGTTGACGATCTCGACGGCCACGCCGTGGCCGCGCAGGAAGGCGGCTTCCTCGCCGCCGCGCCCGAACAGCAGCGGATCGCCGCCCTTGACGCGCGCCACGATGCGGCCGGCCAGCGCATGCTGCAGCGTCAGCTGCTGGATGCGTTCCTGGCTGACCGAGCAGCGTCCGCCGCGCTTGCCGACCCACTCCACATGCGTGCCGGGACTGGCATAGCAGGACATCTCCGGCGCGACCAGGTCATCGACCAGCCAGACCTCGGCCGCGGCCAGCGCGCGCATGGCGCGTACCGTGACCAGGTCCGGGCTGCCGGGGCCGACGCCGACCAGCCAGACCTTCCCGGGTTTCAGGGTTGGGTTCATGTGGGCTCCTGCAATGGGGCATCACCATGCCGCTCAGTGGCTGGTGCCGGCCGAGCGCGTGGTCTTGTTGAAGACGTTGTACTTGCCGATGGGCTTGTCCATCGGCAGGCGTTTGACCTCCTGCAAGGTGGCCGCGTCGTAGATCACGATGGCGCCGTCGCGCTCCATCAGGCTGACCAGCGCGTAGCGCCCGTCGCGCGTGAATTCGACGTGCGCGGCGGTGCGCCCCGGGCTTGGCGTGACGCTGCCGACCACCTGCAGGCTTTGCTTGTCGATCACATGCAGCGTGTCGCGCTTCGGGCTCATCATGGCGTCGGCCCAGGCGTAGGGGGTGTTTTCATGGCTGCGCAGGAAGAAGCCCGGACCGTTGGTCGGCACGGTGGCGACCGTGTGCCAGTCCTGCATGTCGATCACCGTGATGCGCCCTTGCCCGAGGTCGGGCGAGGCCATCACTTCACGTCCGTCGCGCTGCCAGGTGATGCCGCTACCCAGGTGCGGCATGCCGCCAAGCGCAAGCGCCGCGACCTTGCGGCCCTGCTGCAGATCGATCACCTGGCCGCCACCTTTGCGCGAAGCGCCCAGGATGTGGCGATAGGACTGGTCGAAGAAGAAGTCGTCGAGCACATCGTCCAGCACCACCACGCGCGGTGCCAGCGCGGGCAGCGGCGCGCCGGCCGCATCGGCATACGGGATTTCCCAGACCTCGGCGATATCCTTCAGCGCGGCAATAAAGCTGTGGCGCGGTGCGGCGTCGTAGACGGCGGAGACGCGCGAGGCCTCGCCATTGCGCCCCCTCACGTCGATCACCCGCGCCAGCGACAGGTCTTCGGCATTGAGCAGCACCAGCGTGCGCGGCAGCGTATTGCCGGCCAGCACCCAGCGGCCGTCGTCGCTGACGGCGACGTTGCGCGTGTTCACACCGACCCGGATCTCAGCCACATAAGCCAGGTTCCACAGGTCGTATTTGCTGATCCAGCCATCGCGGCTGGCCATGTAGACATAGCGGCCGTCGCGGCTGAACTTGGGGCCGCCGTGCAGCGCAAAGCGGGTGGCAAAGCGATGGACCGGTGCCAGCCGGTCCCCGTCCAGCACGGTCATATGATGGCTGCCGGCCTCCACCACCACGAACAGGTTCTGCGGATCGGCGCTGAACACCGGCCGCGCCGGCAGGCTGCCGGGGGCGTGGTGGACGATATGGCTGGCGCGGATGGCCTCCGCGTGCCATTGGGGCACGGCTGCGGGCGCCGTGCGCAGCCAGCGCGCCAAAGCCTGCAGGTCGGGTTCGGCCAGCGTGCCGGTGAATGCCGGCATCTGCGTGGCGGCGCGGCCATCATGCAGCACCTGGTCAAGTTCGCTGGCGCGCAGGCGCTCCAGGCTTTCCGGCAGCAGCGCGGGGGCCATGGCGCCGAGGCGGTCGGCGCCATGGCAGGCGGCGCAATGCTGGCTGTAGACCGCTGCGGGGTCGGCGGCCATTGTGGCTTGCGCGGCGCAGGCATAGGTCAGGGCGACCAGCCATCGGAGCACGGTCTTCATGCCGCGACCTCCGTGCCAGGCGCATGCGCGATCTCGGCATCGCTCAGGTAGCAACCCGGGTCCTCCGCCCAGGCGTTGCCTGTCAGCGCAAAGGCGCGCACGCGGGTGTTGCCGTTGCAGATGGCGCGATATGCGCAGCCTGCGCAACGCCCCTGCAGCGGACGCGGCGTGCTGGCCAGGCCCGCCATCAGCGGATCGGCGCGGCTGGCCCAGATCTCGCCGAACGGCTGCTCGCGCACGTTGCCCACGGTCACGTGCCACCACATCGTGTCGGGATGGACATTGCCGAGGTTGTCGATATTGGCCACGCCGACGCCGGTGGCGTTGCCGCCCCAGTGTTCCAGCCGCTGGCGCATGTCGGCCAGGCGATGCGGCAAGCGCCTCGCGATCCAGTGCAGCAGGTACACGCCATCCGCATCGTTGTTGCCGGTGACGAAGTCGCCCGCATGGCCCTGCTGCGTGCGCTGCCAGACGTGGTCGAACAGCCAGTCGAGCGCGGCACGGGTGCGCGCATGGTGCGCGTCTTCGGCGCGATGGCTGCGCGCACGGCCAGCATAGTTGAAGTGCGACAGGTAGAACTTGTCGATGCCCTCGCGCTCGGTCAGCGCCACCAGGTCGGGCAGCTGCGCCGCGTTGGCTTCGGTCAGCGTCATGCGCACGCCCACGCGCAGGCCGGCTGCGCGCGCGACGCGCAGGCCCGCCAGCGCCTGCGCAAAGGCGCCGTCGCTCCGGCGGAAGCGGTCGTGCGTGGCGGGCAAGCCGTCCAGGCTGACGCCGACGTAGTCGAATCCCGCTGCCGCGAGCCGGGTGGCATGCCCTGCATCAAGCAGCGTGCCGTTGGACGACAGCGACAGGTGGAAGCCGAGCGCGCGCGCCCGTGCGGCAATCTCGTACAGGTCAGGCCGCAGCAGCGGTTCGCCCCCGGACAGGATCAGCGCGGGCACGCGCGCATCACGCAACTGCTCGAGCACGCGCAGCGCCTCGGCGGTATCCAGCTCGCCCTTGAAGTCCGTGTCGGCGGAGGTGGCATAGCAGTGCCGGCAGTTGAGGTTGCAGCGGCGGATCAGGTTCCAGATCACCACCGGGCCGGCGGGCTTGCGCGGCGGCGGCACCGGGCCGGCATCGCGCAGGGCTTCCATGAAGCGTGACAGGCGGAACATGGGCGGGGTTTCCTATTGGTCTGGGCCGGGCGGCGGCAGGCGCAGCCCGGTTTTCTTGAGGATGCGGGTGGACCACAGCACGTCGTGCGCGCGGCAGGCGTTGCCAAGCAGTGCCGCGATCACGGCAAGCTGCGGCGCGGCGTCTTCGCGGGAGCGCGCATGGACCATCGCGAACAGGTTGTAGGGCCAATGCGGCAAGTGGCGCGGACGGCGATAGCAATGGCTGACGAAGGGCAGGGCGCCGATGCGCTCGCCCAGCGTGTCAATGCACGCATCGTCCACGTCCCACACGGTCATGCCGTTGGCGCGCCAGCCCAGCCGGTAGTGATTGGGCACGGCGCCGATACGGCGCAGCACGCCGCGCGCCTGCATCGCGGCGAGCCGCGTGATCACTTCGTGCTCGGTCAGGCCGAGTTCGCAGGCCACCGCCGCATAGGGCGCCGGCACCAGCGGCAGGCCGGCTTGCGTGGCGCGAATCAGCGCGAGGTCGACGGGATCGACAGGCTCCGACATCAGGCGGGCAGGTAGAGGTTGACGAAGAACTCGCGTTCCTTCGGGAACGGCAGGATCTCGACGCCGGCCGCCGCGGCAATGCGCGCGAGTACCGGCGCGACCTCCTCCGGCCTCGCCACCGCCAGCACGAACCACAGGTTCAGGTGATGCGTGCGCGCGTAGTGGTGGGCAACCTCGGGGTACGCGTTGATGGCGGCGATCACGGTTTCCATGCGCGTGGCAGGCGCATGGCAGGCGCACAGCACGAAGCTTCCGCCTGCGCGCTCGATCTGGTAGAGCGGGCCGAAGCGCGTCAGCACGCCTGCGGCAAGCAGCGCGCGCAGCCGCTCCAGCAGTTCGGCCTCGGTGATGCCGAGGGCCGACGCGGCTTCGGCATACGGATGCGGCACCAGTGGCAGGCCGCGCTGCAGCGCGTTGATGATGCGGCGGTCGAGCGGGTCGAGTGCGGCGATTGCACTGGTCATGCCGACACCTGCATGGCATAGCGTGTGCCGCGCTGCTTGTAGCAGCGCGTGCCGACCAGCACGGTCCCGGGCGCGTGTTCCAGCCCGGCGGTGGCGTGGATGCGCGCCAGCGCGGGCTGCAAGTCCTGCGCATTGCGCGCATGGACCATCGCAAACAGGTTGTAGGGCCAGTCGGGCAGCCGGCGCACGCGGCGGTAGCACAGGGTCACGCGTACCTGCCGAGCAAGCCGCATGCCGATGGCGTCCACCTGCGCGTCGGGCACGTCCCACACGCACATGGCGTTGTGGCCGAAGCCGAAACGCCCATGCTGCAGCACCACGCCCAGGCGCCGGATCACGCCCTGCGCGGACCAGCGCGCCAACCGCTCCAGGACTTGTGGCATCGGCATCCGCGCTTGCGCCGCCAGTGCGTGGAACGGGCGCGGCGTCAGCGGCAGGCCGGTTTCCAATGCTGCCACCAGGCGCCAGTCGTCATCGTCCAGGGCAACAGGCGCGGCGGGAGCGGCCGCGCTGGCCACGCGGCGGGCGCGCGCGCTGCCCGGGCGCGCCAGCGGGAAGCCAAGGTCGATGTGATACTCGCGGGCCATGGGCAGGTCCAGCGGTGCCAGGCCGGTCAAGTCTCCGATCGACGCCAGCGTGACGTCGAGCATGCGGCGCTCGCGCGCGCCCGCGACGAACCACAGGTTGTAGGGGTGGCCGCTGCGCGCATAGTTGTGGCTGACCGCCGCGCAGGCGCTGACGCGCGCTGCCACGCGGTCCAGCTGGGCCGGCGGCACGGACAGCGCCGCCAGCGTGCTGACGCCGATCACGTTGGGCGCGAACACGGCGCCGACGCGGCTGATGCGCCCGCTGCCCAGGTCGCGCGCCAGCAGGCTCAGCAGCGTGTGCTCGCACAGGCCGAGCTTTCCGGCCAGCGCCTGGTAGGGCCGCGGCTGCAGCGGGAAATCGCGCTGCAGGGTGTCGTAGAGGTTCAGTTCATCGTACATGGTGCCCTTACATGCCGAACCGTTGCGCGCGCACGGTGAAGAAGATGCCGCTGGGGTTGTCGGCGGGCAGCGTGGCAATGCGCGCCAGGCTGGCGGTGTCGTAGACCTCGACACGGTTGTCGTCGCGGCAGGACAGCCACAGAGCCTCGCCCTTGGGTGTGAACTCCATATGCAGCACGCTGCGGCAGGGGCGCAGCGTGCGCACCACCTGGCGCGTGGCGGTGTCGATCACCTGCACCGTGTCGTTGTTGGGGGAAGGCGAAGTTGACCCAGACCTGGTGCCCGTCGGGCCGTGCCATCGCAAAGACCGGCTGGCCGGCCAGGGCCACGCGCGCGGCCTGCTGCCAGCCGTTGGCGGGATCGGCCACCAGCACCTCATGACGGCCGATCGCCGGCAGCCAGGCCCTGCCCTGGGCCATGGCCCAGCCGCGCAGGTGCGGCATCTTGTAGACCGGCAGCGGCGCGCTGCCGCGGCCGTAGCCGGAGAGCACGCGGTGCGACTGCAGCGGCGCCTGCCACAGGTCGACCAGCGCCAGGCCGTCCTCACCGAACAGGCCGGCCAGGTACCAGCGGCCATCGGGCGTGACCAGTCCGTCGTACGGCTCGCGGCCCGCCGGCAGGCGTGTCACCTGCGGCTGGCGCGGATCGCTGGCGTCGATGATCCAGATCTCGCCGGATTCAAACAGGCTGGCGGCAAAGCGGCGCCCGGGCAGATCGGCCAGCCCCACCACCTTGGAGCGGCGGCCGTCATTGCCGATGGCCGGCAACTCCGCCAACGGCTCAAGCGACTGGGCATCGAACAGCCGGATGCCGCCGGGCGCGTAGTTCTGCGCCGCCACCACGCGCCCATCCTGCGAGATCGCGCCGCCGATACTGTTACCCGCCTGCAGCACGCGGTGGGTGATGCGGGCGCTCAGCAAGTCCACGCGCGTCAGGCCGCCGTCGCGGCCGAAGACATAGGCGTAGCGTGCGTCGCGCGAGAACACCACGCTGGCGTGGGACAAGTCGCCGAGTCCTTCCACCGTTGCCAGCCGGGTCATGCCGGTGGTCTCGACAATCTGCAGCCGTCCGGCGGCGCGCTCCACCACCACGCCCAGGTCGCCGGTGCCGCGCACGGCGCTGGCACAACCGGCCACCAGCGCGGCGGCAAAGGTGGCGCACAAGGCCGCGGCCAGGCCGCGGATCAGTTGCCTTGCGGCGAGGCGGCCGGTGGCTTGCCGGCCTGCAGTCGATCGATCAGCCATTGGGCTTCATCCTGCGTCATGAAGGGTTGCCAGGGCGGCATCGCGGTGCCGGGGCGGCCGTACAGCACGGTGGCGACCAGGCCCTCGGGCGGTTTACCGGACAGTGCCTCGCGCGTCAGCGGCGGGCCCAGCCCGCCGCGCAGCGTCATGCCGTGGCAGGCGCCGCAGTCATCGCGCAGCCAGTGCGCCAGCTGCGCCTGCCGGGCAGGGGTGGGCTGGGCTGCCGCGGCGGGCGCTGCGCCCAGCACGGCAGCTGCCAGCCCCGCCAGCGCAGCGCGCCGCCAGGCGATGTGATTACGCATGGTGGCGCCGGCTCAGTACACGTCGTGCTGCGTGTTGTAGGCGTTGAACTTGCCGGTCGGGGTGACCAGGCGCTTGTCCTTGATCACGGTCTTGAGCGTGCGGGTCTTGTCGTCGACCACCACCAGCGCGGACTCGCCGTCCTTGGTGCCCCAGACCGAGAACCAGACCTCGTCGCCGGCCTTGTTGTACTCGGCCTGCACCACGCGCCTGGCGCCCGCGCCCTTCAGGTCGGCCCAGTCGGCGATCGGCAGCACCTTGTAGCCGGCTTCCAGGTTGCGCGTGTCGAACACCGCCACCGACTGGTTGAGCTTAGCGTCAGGGTTCAGCGGCGTGTCGACCCACAGGTTGGACGACTTCGGGTGGGTCTTGATGAAGAGCGAACCGCCGCCCTGGCCCTTGATGGTCTGCACCACCTTCCACGCCTGCGCCGGGTGTCCGGCCGGATCGGTGCCGATCAGGCTGATGGTCTCGTCGCCAAGGTGGCTGGTGGTCCAGACCGGGCCGAACTTCGGATGCGTGAAGTTGGCGCCGCGCCCCGGATGCGGGGTCTTGCCCACGTTGATCAGGGCGGCCAGCTTGTTCTCCTTGGTGTCGACCACGGCGATCTTGTCGGACGCATTGGCGGCCACCAGGAAGTAGCGGCCGGTGGCGTCGAAGCCGCCGTCATGCAGGAACTTGGCTGAATCGATGGCGGTGGTCTTCAGGTTGGACAGGTCCGAGTAGTTGACCATCAGGATCTTGCCGGTCTCCTTGGCGTTGATCACGAACTCCGGATGGAAATGGCTGGCGACGATGGCCGCCACGCGCGGCTCGGGGTGGTATTCGTTGTCCACGGTCATGCCGCGCGTGGAGACCACCTTGAGCGGCTTGAGCGTGTCGCCTTCCATGATCACGTACTGCGGCGGCCAGTAGGAACCGGCCACGGCGTACTTGTCTTCATAGCCCTTGTACTTGGAGGTCTCGACCGAGCGCGCCTCCATGCCGACCTTCACTTCCGCGACGATATCGGGCTTGGGCAGCCACAGGTCGATCAGGTCCAGCCGCGCGTCGCGGCCGATCACGTACAGGTAGCGCCCGGACGCCGACATGCGCGAGATATGGACCGCGTAGCCGGTCTTGACGATATTGATGATCTGCTTGCTGTCGCCGTCGATCAGCGCGACCTCGCCGGCATCGCGCAGCGTGACCGAGAAGAGGTTGTCCAGGTTGTACTGGTTCATCTTCTTTGTAGGACGCTGGGCCACCGGCAGGATGTCCTTGCGGCTTTTCTCGATATCGGCCAGCGAGTACTCGGGCGGGGTCGGCGGGTCGAGCTGGATATAGCGCGCCATCAGGTCGACTTCCTTGTCGGAGAGATCGCCCGAGGTGCCCCAGTTAGGCATGCCGGCGGGGCTGCCGTACTTGATGAAGATCTTCAGGTACTCGGTGCCGCGCGCGCGGGTGATGTCCGGCGTCAGCGCCTTGCCGGTCGCGCCCTTGCGCAGTACGCCGTGGCAGCCGGCGCAGCGTTCGAAGTAGATCTGCCGGGCGTGGTCGAACTCAGCGGCGGTGAGGGTGGGGATGGCGGCTTTCGGTTCCGCCTTCGGTTCTGCCTTGGTGGCTGCATGTGGCAGCCCGAGCCAGAGTGAGAGCGGCAATGCCGCGATTGCCGGGTACAGCCAGTTTTTTGCTTTCATGGGTGCCGTGGATCAGCGGTGAGGAAAGCTGTTTCGCGGTGCCCATGCCTGCGTGGCGGGCACATGTCGTCATGTGGAAATCATGCGGACACACTGACGACATGGAATTGACTGGCATCAAACGGCGGCGGTGGTGCGGGAACGAAGTGTGGGGTGGTTGATGCTTGTGGTTGGCATGGTGCAAGCGCACCGTGAAGGCGATGCGCTTGCAAGGGCATGCTTCAGGTCGCGCCCAAGCGGTCGCGCGTGCGCCTGGCCACGTTCGTTGTCCACGGGAACGCGCTCCGGTACTGCTGGATGAACTGCTCGATCTCGCCGCGCTGCCGCAGCGACAGGCCGATCATGTCCAGCCCTTCGATAAACATGCGGCGGTGCCTTGCCGACAGCTCGAAGGCGTAGTCGCCGGAGGGCGTGCGCACGCGCATCGCCTCGACATCGATGCTGATGGTGTTGCCCGCGTCCGCATCCACGTCGTTCATCAACCGCTCGATCACCTCGCGCGGCAGCATCACCAGCAGCAGCCGGTTGTTCATCGCGTTCGAATAGAAGATCTCGCCGAAGCTCGGCGCAATCACGGCGCGGATGCCGAATTGCTGCAGGCCCCAGACGGCGTGCTCGCGGCTGGAGCCGCAGCCGAAATTGGCGCCGCTTACCAGGATGCTGGTGCCGGCGTACTCGGGCCGGTTCAGCACAAAGCCAGCGCGCGGCGCGCCGCTGGCGTCGAAGCGGTGGTCGTAGAGAATGCCCTCGGCCAGCCCGGCCTTGTCGATCCCGCGCAGGAACTGCTTGGGGATGATCTGGTCGGTATCGAGGTTCTCAAAGCGGATGGCGGCGCCTTTGCCGGCGATGCAGGTGGGTTCAGGCATGGGTGATCTCCAGCTTGCGGACGTCGGTGATGACGCCGGTGACGGCGGCCGCGGCGGCCATGGCCGGGCTCATCAGGTGGGTGATGGCACCGCGTCCCTGCCGACCCTCGAAATTGCGGTTGGTGGTGGAAGCGCAGCGCACGCCGTCGGCGAGCACGTCGTCGTTCATGGCCAGGCACATCGAGCAGCCCGGTTGCCGCCATTCAAAGCCCGCGGCGGTGAGGATCTCGGCCAGGCCCTCGCGCTCGGCCTGGGCCTTGACCGCGCCAGACCCGGGCACCACCATGGCCCTGACCCCCGCGGCCACCTTGCGGCCACGCACTACGCTGGCCACCGCGCGCAGGTCCTCGATGCGGCCGTTGGTGCAGGAGCCGATGAAGACGTGCTGGATCGGCGTGCCTGCCAGCGCGGCGCCCGGCTGCAGGTGCGTGTACGCCAGCGCGCGCTCGACCGAGCGCTGCTCGGCCTCGTCGAGCTGGTCTTCCGGGAACGGGATCTGGCCGGACACCGGCAGTACCTGGTCCGGGCTGGTGCCCCAGGTCACGGAGGGCTCGATCTCGCTTGCGTCGAACACGAAGTCCATGTCGAACACGGCACCCGCATCGCTTTGGAGAGTCGCCCAGTAGCTGAGCGCGGCGTCGCGCTGCGGACCTTCGATATCCACGGCGCGGCGCAGCACATAGTCGGTGGCGACCGCGTCCGGCGCGATCAGCGCGCCGCGCGCCGCGGCCTCCACGGTCATGTTGCACAGCGTGAAGCGGGCCTCGATGCTCAGGTCGCGGATCGCCGATCCGCAGTACTCCACCACATAGCCGCGCGCACCCTGCGCGCCGATCGCGCCGATGATCCTGAGGATCAGGTCCTTGGCGGTGGTGCCGGCGGGCAGCTTGCCGTCCACGCGGATGCGCATGGTCCTGGCCATCCGGTAGACCAGCGTCTGGGTGGCCAGCACATGCTCGACCTCGGAGGTGCCGATGCCGAAGCCGAGCGCGCCGAGCGCGCCGTAGGTGGTGGTATGGCTGTCGCCGCAGATCACCACCATGCCCGGCCGGATCATGCCGTGCTCGGGCGCGATCACGTGCTCGATGCCCTGCAGCGTGTCGTTGGTGTCGAACAGCGGGATCGCGTGCCGCTCGCAGTTGGCACGCAGGTTGGTAGCCTGCAGCGCCGAGGCCGGATCCGCGATCACGCGGATCGCGGTGGGGTGCGTCGGGATGATATGGCTGACCACCGAGACGTTCTGTCCGGGCACCAGCACGCCGCGGTCCTGTTCATGCAGCCCGGCGAAGGCCTGCGGGCTGGTGTACTCGTTCATCAGGTGCAGGTCGCAGTACAACAGCACGTTGTCGTCGTCGATCCTGGCCACGGTATGGGAGTCGACCAGCTTCTGGTATAGCGTCTTGGGGATCATGGCAACTGCCTTGTCTGTTGTTATTCCGCGGTGATGCCGCGCTGCCTGATCAGGTTGGCCCACACGGGCATCTCTTTCTCCAGGCGCTGGCGCGCGGCCTCGGGCGTGGTCGGGGTGGGCTCGAAGCCTTCCTTGAGCATGCGGTCACGGGTTGCCTGCGCGGCCAGCGCCGTGTTCAGCGCCGCGTTCAGCTTGTCGATCACGGGCCTGGGCGTGCCGGCCGGGGCAAACACCATGAACCAGGTCTCGAAGGCATAGCCGGGCAGGCCCGCCTCGGCCGCGGTCGGCACATTCGGCAACTGCGGCGCGCGCTTGCTGCCGGTGACGGCGAGCGCCTTGAGCTTGCCGCCCTGCACATGCTGCTGCGCGGCCGAGATCACCGGGAAGCTCATGTCGACCTGGCCCGCAATGGTGTCGACCAGGGCCGGGCCGCCGCCGCGGTACGGCACGTGGACGATGGAGACATTGGCCACCGACTTGAACAGCTCGGCCGACATATGGAAGGTGCTGCCGTTGCCCGCGGACCCGTAGGTCAGCTTGCCCGGCGTGGCCCTGGCCGCCGCGATCAGTTCCTGCAGGTTCCTGGCGGGCACGTTGTTGTTGACCACCAGCACGTGCTGCGAACTGGCGACCATGCCGATCGGGGCCAGGTCCTTCAGCGTGTCATACGGCATGCGCGGGAACAGGCCCGGGTTGATCGCCAGGGACACCGTCTGCAGGCCGATGGTGTAGCCGTCGGCGGCGGCCTTGGCCACGGCATCGACGCCGATATTGCCGCCGGCGCCGGCACGGTTCTCGACCACGATGGTGCCGCCCAGGCTCTTCGACCAGGCATCCGAGACCAGGCGGGCGGCGATGTCGGCGCTGCCGCCCGGTGCGTACGGCACGATCAGGCGTACCGGGCGCTGGGGATAGGACTGGGCCGCGGCCGTGCCGATCGACGCGGCACACAGCAGCAAGGCGGTGAGGTGGGCAACTTTCATGGGTGTCTCCTGGTTTAGGAATCGTTATGGAAACCATCGTATCATTCACCCAGAAGCACATAATTCAAACTCAGTTACTTCTTTGTTTCTTGATATTCACTAATGGATAACCTCTCGGACGTCGCGTTCTTTGCGTGCATCAACAAGCACGGCAGCCTGGCCGGCGCGGCGCAGGAGCTTGGCGTGACGCCGCCCGCGGTCAGCAAGCGGCTGGCGGGGCTGGAGGCACGGCTGCGCGTCCGGTTGCTGCACCGGACCACGCGCCGCATCAGCCTGACGCCGGAAGGGGAAAGCTATCTGGTGGAAGGGGCAAGGATCCTGGCGGAGATGGAGGCGCTGGAGCGATCGATCGCGGGCAACGGCAGCACCCCGCACGGCTTGCTCAAGATCGGCGCTACGCTCGGCTTCGGACGGCGGCATATCGCGCCGGCGCTGTCGGGGTTCTCGCGCCGTTTCCCGAATATCGAGGTCCAGCTCTATCTGACTGACCGGCCCCTGAATCTGGTCGAGCAGGGCCTGGACGCCATGATCCACTTTGGCGAGATGCCGGATGTGCGGCTGACGGCGCGACTGCTGGCCAACAACCGCCGCCTGCTCTGTGCCGCGCCGTCCTACCTGGAAGCGCGGGGCGAGCCATCAAGCCCGCGCGAGCTGGCGCGGCATAACTGCATCTTCATCCGCGAAGCCGACGAGACCTTCGGCACCTGGCACCTGCGCCATGGCGCGCAGCAGGAGACCGTCAAGGTCCGCGGCACCATGAGCACCAATGACGGGGAATCGGCGCTGGCCTGGGCGCTGGATGGCCAGGGCCTGATCGTGCGCTCCGAGTGGGATGTTGCGGAGCCCCTGCGCAGCGGCGCCCTGCGCCGGGTGCTGCCCCAATGGCAGTTCGCGCCCGCGGATATCCACCTGGTGTTCCCGGCGCGCAACCATCGTCCGGACAAGGTGCGGGCGCTGGTGGACTACCTGCTGGAGCACTTTGCCAGCCACCGTGCCTCCGGCGCGGGCAGCGCGGACAGCGCCTGGTAGCCCTCTGGCGGCGATCATGCGCGGTACGGGGGCCGCGCCACCCGATACTGGGGGGCGATTCCGGCGCCACTAGCGTCCATCATGACTGGCAATACCAGAAGACCGATGGAAACGCGCATGGAAACAGCCCCCACGCCCCAACCCGGACGCACGCTGCGTCACACCCGCCAGATCGAATGCCGCGGCTATCTGCGCGACGATGGCCTCTATGACATCGAGGCCGATATGGATGATATTTCCGCCGACGCCACCGAACTGCCCTTTGTCAGCGTGCCCGATGGGGGCTTCATTCACCAGATGCGCCTGTGCATGACGATCGACGCGGACCTGGTGATCCGGCGCTTCGAGGCCCGCACCGAGACCGGCCCGACGCCGTACTGCGCGGAGATCAACGCCGCCTATCGGCAGCTGGAGGGCCTGCGCATCGGCGGCGGCTTCCGGCAGCAGGCCAGGGCGCGCCTGGGGGGCGCCAAGGGCTGTACCCACCTGACCGAGCTGCTGGGGCCCCTGGCCACCACCGCGATGCAGACCATCATGTCGGTCCAGCGCGAACAGACGCCGTGGCATGCCAAGCTGGCGGGAGACGAGCCCGTACCCCGGCCCTGGATCCTGGACACCTGCCACGCCTACCGCAACGACGGCGAGGCCGTGAACGTCATATGGCCGTTGCACCGTCGCGCGAGCGACTGAACGCGGCAGCCGCGGTCGCCGCCCCCGCCTCGTCTTTCATGGCGAGGATGAAGCCCCCCACCCGTGCAATGTCGTCAAGGGCCATGCAAGGCAGTACCGTGTCCATGCGCGCATCGGTGACCAGCGCGACGATCGAAGGATCGCCCGGGTAGTAGGGCGCGCGCCCGTGCGCCGGCCGGTAGACCTCGATGCGCGGAATCGCCTCGCGCCGGAAGCCTTCCACCAGCGTGATATCGGCCGGCCGCAAGCGCGCCACCTGCTCGGCCAGCGTCGGCTCGGCCTCGTCGGTCAGTTCGCGCACGATGGCGAAGCGATAGGGCGATGCCACCATCACCTCGGCCGCGCCGGCGGCGCGAAAGCGCGCGCTGTCCTTGCCCGGCGGCTCCAGTTCCAGCGGATGATGGCTGTGCTTGATCACGTTGACGGTCAGGCCTTGTGCGCGGAACCACGGCAGCAGTGCCGTGATCAGCGTGGTCTTGCCGCTGCCGGAGGTGCCGGTGATGCCAATGATGAAGGGATGCATGGGGTCAGGGTTCGCAGGATTCGCGGAGTTCAGTTTGGGCGGGCAGCGGGCACACCAGCGGCAGGAAGCTGTCGGCTCGCTGCGAATAGGCCAGCAGCGCGCCGGCCTGCAGGTCGAAATACCAGCCGTGCAGCGTCAGCCTGCCGGCCTCCAGCGCGCGCCGCACGAACGGGAAGGTCTGCAGGTTGCGCAGCGACACCAGGATCGCCGCCTGCTCGCAGGCGCGCTGGCGCTCGGCGGCGCTGGCCGCGGCCAGGGTTTCCTCTACCTGCCTGCGCGCCGGTGCCGCGATGCGCACCCAGGCGCCGATGTAATCGGGGTCTTCGCTTTCATCGGGCGGATGGTCGCCGGCGTCGGCCGGCTGCGCCAGCAAGGCGCGGATGCCGCCGCAGCCGCCGTGGCCCATCACGATGATGCGCGCCACGCGCAGCTGCTGCACGGCAAACTGGATCGCCGCGGATACGCCGTGCAGGCTGCCTTCATGGCGGCCGGTGCAGGGCGGCACCAGATTGCCGATATTGCGCACGGTAAAGAGTTCGCCCGGATCGCAGCCCAGCAGCAGGCCAGGATCGACGCGTGAATCGCTGCAGCCGATCAGGAGCGTGGGCGGGCGCTGGCCGGTGCGCAGCGTGTCGAACAGCCCGGGCTCGTCGTCGAAATAGCGTTGCTGGAAGCGTTCGAAACCTTTGAGCAGTTGTTCGATGTGATGCATGGCGGCGTCCGGGCGCTACTGCACCAGCGGGCTGTCGGCGCCCTCCAGCTCGATGCCTTCGATGCGCGCGCGCCCGATCAGCAGGCTGGCGTACTGCTTCCAGGCACGGTCGCGCGCGGCGCTGGCCAGGGCGCGGGCAATGTCGCCGTGCACCGCATCGAAGGGCAGGCGCGTGCCGGGGCAGCGTTCCAGGACGCGCACGATATGCAGGCCATAACGGGTTTCAAGCAAATGCGGCAGCACGCCGTCCTGCTGCGCGGCGAACAGCGCGCGCTCGAATTCCGGCGCGGTCTCGCCGCGGAACACGCGGCCAAGCCGGCCGCCGTTGGCGCCGCTCGGGCAATTGGACAGCGCGCGGGCGTGCTCGGGGAAGGTGGAAGGATCGCCCCGCACCAGCGCCAGCGTCTGCGCGGCGATCTCGCGCAGCGCGTCCAGCGGCACGCGCGGCGTGACCTGGAACAGGATATGGTCGGCCTCGACCCATTCGCCGTCGCGAAAGCGCTCGGGGCGGCTGTCGTAGTGGCGGCGGCAGCTGGCTTCGTCGGGCTCGGGCGTGCCGGCTTCATGTGCCAGCAGCGCCTGCGCCAGCGCGTCGTCATCCAGGCCTTCGGCCGCCAGGCCGATGCGGTCGGCTTCGGCGCGCACCAACTGGCGCAGGATGGCCGAGATAGTGGCCAGCCGCGCCGGGTTGGCCGCGTCGTGATGGTGGTCCAGCTCGCGTTCGATATCGGCGTCGCGCAGTTCCACGCCGTTGACGGTGACAGGCATGCTGTTCTCCTTGTCGGGTTGCGGTGCTCAGCGGCTACGTACCAGTTGCCAGGCGCGGCCGAGGTAGCCGACCGAGGCAAAGCCGCTCCACACATGCACCAGCCGCGTGAACGGGAAGATCGCGAACAGCGTGATGCCCATGAACAGGTGCGCCTTGAACAGCAGCGGCGCATCCGCGACATAGCTGGCGGCGTCGCCGCGCAGCGTGACGATGTGCTGCGCCCAGGTCATCAGCTGCACCATCATGTGGCCGTCCATGTGGCTGGCGGATTCGAAGATGGTGGACAGGCCCAGCAGCAGCGTCACCAGCAGCCACAGCAGCAGCACCTTGTCGCCGGTGCGGGTGACCGCCGACACGCGGGCGTTGGTCAGGCGGCGGTGCAGCAGGATCAGCAGCCCGGCCAGGCACATGGTGCCCATCACGCCGCCGGCGGCCATCGCCACGGCCTGCTTGAAGCCGTGTGAGACACCCAGCGCATCCCACACCGCCACCGGCGTCAGCAGGCCGACCAGGTGGCCGAAGAACAGGCCCAGGATGCCGACGTGGAACAGGATGTTGCCGGTGCGCAGGTTGCCCCGGTACAGCACCTGCGAGCTGTCGGTCTTCCAGGTGTATTGCTCGCGCTCGAAGCGGGCCAGGCTGCCGAACAGGAAGATGGCGGCAGCGATGTACGGGTAGATGCCGAAGAGGAATTGGTGGATCGTTGCCATGGTGTGTTAACCCATTGTCTGGTGTTCAGTTTGCATTGCCATGCCCTGTCAGCAGGCAGCCGGCACTGGCGCCCTGACACACGGATCGCGCGGATAGAATTTCACCGCCTGCGGACCCGTCTGCGGCGCCAGCAGCGGCTCCACGCCGTCGGCCCCAGGCCCGAAGGTCTCCAGCGCCTCGTCCATGTCGCGCACCGGCGGCTCCTGCTGCGGTTGCGGCTGCACGCCGGTCAGCGTGCGCAGCACCGCGAACACGCCGGCGTACGGGCTTTCATTGCGCGCCAGTCGGTCGCCGATCGCGGCCAGCACGTGGATGGCGTCGCCCAGCAATTGCTCGGCGCGCGCTTCCTTGCCATCGGCCACCAGCGCGCCGAGGAACTCCAGGAACAGCGGCACGTAGTCGGGCAGCTCGGACGCCGCAGGTTCAAATCCGTCGCGCCGGTACTCGTCGATCAGGTCGACCATGGCCTGGCCGCGGTCGCGGCTTTCGCCGTGCACGTGCTCGAACAGGTGCAGCGAGTGCGCCGGGTTGCGGTCGAAGGTGGCGACGTAGTTCTCCTGCAGCGCGATCAGCGACTCGCTGCGCAGCAGGCCGGTCACGGGGGCCAGCAGCTCGCGCGCCTGCGGCCATTCGGCCAGCATGGCGTCGATCTCGGGCAGGGCGTCGAGCAGATCCTGCTCGGGGTAGCCGAGCAGGGCGCTGAGGATGGGATAGAGGGGCATGTTGTTCTCCGTGCGGTTCGTGGGACGCATCAGCTCATCACGGCGTTCTTGCGCGACTTGGGCATGTCGACAAAGTGGACGCTGCCCTGCGGCTTCTTGCCGAACAGCGAGCCGTCCGAAGTACCACCTGAGCAGCCGTTGCCAAAGGTGAAGCCGCAGCTGGCCTTGTCGTTGAAGCTGTCCTCGACCATCTCCTTGTGCGAGGACGGGATCACGAAGCGGTCCTCGTAGTTGGCGATGGCCATGGTCTGGTACATGTCCTCGACCTGCGCGGGCGTCAGGCCCACCTGCTCCAGCACACCCAGGTCCTGCACGCCGTCCACCACCTGCGAGCGCTTGTAGGCGCGCATCGCCAGCATGCGGTCCAGCGCGGACAGCACCGGCATCACGTCGCCCGCGGTCAGCAGGTTGGCCAGGTACTTGACCGGGATGCGCAGGCTCTTCACGTCCGGGATCACGCCGTTCAGGCCCATGTGGCCGGCCTCGGCCGCCGACTGGATCGGCGACAGCGGCGGGATGTACCAGACCATCGGCAGGGTGCGGTACTCCGGGTGCAGCGGAAAGGCAACCTTCCACTCGCACGCCATCTTGTAGACCGGCGACTTGCGCGCGGCATCCAGCCAGCTTTGCGGAATGCCCTGGCGCAGCGCCTCGGCCTGCACCGCGGGATCGTGCGGATCGAGGAAGACGTCGAGCTGCGACTGGTACAGGTCGCGCTCATCGGCCACCGATGCCGCCTGCTCGATGCGGTCGGCGTCGTACAGCATCACGCCGAGATAGCGGATGCGGCCGACGCAGGTCTCGGAGCAGACCGTGGGCTGGCCGGCCTCGATGCGCGGATAGCAGAACAGGCACTTCTCGGCCTTGCCGCTCTGCCAGTTGAAGTAGATCTTCTTGTACGGGCAGCCCGAGATGCACATGCGCCAGCCGCGGCACTTGTCCTGGTCGACCAGCACGATGCCGTCGTCCTCGCGCTTGTAGATCGAGCCCGACGGGCACGACGCGACGCAGGCCGGGTTCAGGCAGTGCT
Source organism: Cupriavidus sp. SK-4 (assembly GCF_000611125.1). Taxonomy (NCBI): domain Bacteria; kingdom Pseudomonadati; phylum Pseudomonadota; class Betaproteobacteria; order Burkholderiales; family Burkholderiaceae; genus Cupriavidus; species Cupriavidus sp. SK-4. Next base: position 139,046 of record NZ_JFJW01000102.1, on the reverse strand, counting down.
CGCACAGGCGCGGCAGGTACATCATGAAGGTGTTCTCAAAGGTGGAGTACATCTCCTTCTGCACGTCGTCGAAGAGCTTGTCGCGGCCGCGCGAGCTGAATTCGCCGCCGAGGTCGTCTTCCCAGTTCGGGCCCCACTCGATCTTTTCCATCTTGCGGCCCGTCAGCACCGAGACCGGACGCGCGGTGGGCGGCGTCTGCACCAGCGGCGCCTTCTGCAAATGCTCGTAGTCGTAGGTAAAGGGCTCGTAGTACTCGTCGATCTGCGGCAGGTTGGGGTTGGCGAACAGGTTCGCCAGGATCTTCAGCTTGCCGCCCTGGCGCGGCTCCAGCGTGCCGTCGGCGTTGCGGCGCCAGCCGCCCTGCCACTTGTCCTGGTTCTCCCACTCCTTCGGGTAGCCGATGCCGGGCTTGGTCTCGACGTTGTTGAACCACGCGTACTCGACGCCGTCGCGGCTGGTCCAGACGTTCTTGCAGGTCACGGAGCAGGTATGGCAGCCGATGCACTTGTCGAGGTTCAGCACCATGGCCACCTGGGCACGGATCTTCATTGCGAGGCTCCTTCCTTAGTCTTTTCTACGAGCGGCCCTTCCAGCCAGTCGACCTTCTTCATCTTGCGCAGGATCACGAACTCGTCGCGGTTGCTGCCCACGGTGCCGTAGTAGTTGAAGCCGTAGGCCAGCTGCGCGTAGCCGCCGATCATGTGGGTGGGCTTGGTCACGGCGCGCGTGACCGAGTTATGGATGCCGCCGCGCATGCCGCTGGTCTCGGCGCCGGGCACGTTCACGATCTTTTCCTGGGCGTGATACATCAAACACATGCCCTTGGGCACGCGCTGCGACACCACCACGCGGGCGGTCAGCGTGCCATTGACGTTGAAGACCTCGACCCAGTCGTTGTCGCGGATGCCGTTGGCCTTGGCCTCGGTCTCCGAGATCCACACGTGCGGGCCGCCGCGCGACAGCGTCAGCATGCGCAGGTTGTCCGAGTAGGTGGAGTGGATGCCCCACTTCTGGTGTGGCGTGATCCAGTTCAGCACCAGCTCCGGATTGCCGTTGGGCTTCTTGCCCAGCATCGGCGCCACGGTCTTGGTGTCGATGGCCGGCTTGTACACGCACGCGCCTTCGCCGAAGTCCAGCATCCAGCGGTGGTCCTGCCAGAACTGCTGGCGGCCGGTGAGCGTGCGCCAGGGGATCAGCTCATGCACGTTGGTGTAGCCGGCGTTGTAGCTGACCTCTTCCGATTCCAGTCCCGACCACGTTGGCGCGGAGATGATCTTGCGCGGCTGCGCCTGCACGTCGCGGAAGCGGATCTTGTCGTGCTCGCGGCCCTCGGCCAGGTGGGCGTGGTCGCGCCCGGTGATCTTCGACAGTGCTTCCCAGGCCTTGACGGCGACGTGGCCGTTGGTCTCGGGCGCGAAGGTCAGGATCATCTCGGCGGCGTCGATCGCGCTTTCCAGCCGCGGGCGGCCCTGGCTGACGCCGGGTTCCTTGACGGTGTGGCTGAGCTGACCGATCTCCTTCACTTCATGCTGGGTGTTCCAGTTGATGCCCTTGCCGCCATTGCCAAGCTTGTCCAGCAGCGGCCCGATCGAGGTGAACTTCTTGTAGATGTCCGCGTAGTTGCGCTCCACCACGGTCATCGACGGCGCGGTCTTGCCGGGGATCAGGTCGCACTCGCCGGCCTTCCAGTCCTTCGGCTCGAACGGCTGGCCGAGTTCGCCCGGGGTGTCGTGCAGCAGCGGCGTGCACACCAGGTCCTTGCGCGTGCCCAGGTAGGGGCCGGCAATCTCGCTGAACTTCTTCGCGATGGCCTTGTAGATCTCCCAATCGGTCTTGCTTTCCCACAGCGGCTGCACGGCTTCGGACAGCGGGTGGATGAACGGGTGCATGTCGGACGTGTTGAGGTCGTCCTTCTCGTACCAGGTGGCGGTGGGCAGCACGATGTCGCCGTACAGGCAGGTGGTGCTCATGCGGAAGTCCAGCACGGTCAGCAGGTCCAGCTTGCCTTCGGCGGCCGGGCGCACGTTGACTTCGCTCGGCGTGATCGCATCGTTCTCGTCGCCGAATACGGCGTTCTGCGTGCCCAGCAGATACTTCAGGAAGTACTCATGGCCCTTGCCCGAGCTGCCCAGGATATTGGAGCGCCACACGAACATATTGCGCGGGAAGTTGGCCGGGTTGTCGGGATCGTCGCAGGCGAACTGCAGCTTGCCGGACTTCAGTTGCTCGACCGTGTAGGCGACCGGGTCCTGCCCGGCGCGGTCGGCCGCATCGACCACATCGAGCGGATTGGTGCCCAGTTGCGGGGCCGACGGCAGCCAGCCCATCCGTTCGGACTTCGCGTTCAGGTCCAGCAGCGAGAGGCCGTCATAGCGCTTGCGGTCGGCGGTCGGCGACAGGATCTCGTCGACGCCCAGCTTCTCGTGGCGCCACTGGCTGGTGTGGTTGTAGAAGAACGAGGTGCCGTTCATCTGGCGCGGCGGGCGCGACCAGTCCAGGCCGAAGGCCAGCGGGGCCCAGCCGAATTGCGGACGCAGCTTTTCCTGGCCGACATAGTGGGCCCAGCCGCCGCCGCTCTTGCCGATGCAGCCGCACATCATCAGCAGGTTGATGATGCCGCGGTAGATCATGTCGTTGTGATACCAGTGGTTGAGCGCGGCACCGACGATCACCATGCTCTTGCCTTGCGTGCGGTCGGCGTTGTCGGCGAACTCGCGCGCTACCTGCGTCACCAGGCGTGCCGGCACTGAGGTGTGCTTTTCCTGCCAGGCGGGGGTGTAGGGCACGTCGTCTTCATACGACGCCGCCACGTTGGGGCCGCCCAGGCCTTGGTCGACACCGTAGTTGGCCATCTGCAGGTCATACACAGTGGCGACAAGCGCGGTGCTGCCATCGGGCAGAGTGAGGCGGCGGGCCGGCACGCGGCGGCGCAGCAGCTCGTCGTGTTCGCCGCCGAAGTAGGGGAAGCCGACTTCGACCACTTCGTCATGCTGGCTGACCAGCGACAGGCGCGGATCGATGGTGCGGCCGCTGCCACCGTCCTTCATTTCCAGGTTCCAGCGGCCCACCTTCTCGCCGCCGTTGTGCGCGGCTTCGCCCCAGCGGAAGCCGATCGAACCGTTGGGCGCGACGATCTCGCCGGTGGCGTCGTCAATCTGCAGGGTCTTCCACTCGGGATGGTTGGCTTCGCCGAGGTTATCGGCCAGGTGCGAGGCGCGCAGGAAGTGATCGGGCACCAGCGTGCCCTGGTTGTCACGCAGCAGCACCAGCATCGGCATGTCGGTGTACTGCTTCACGTAGTCGCGGAAGTAAGCGGACTTGCCGCTGGCGTGGAATTCCTTCAGCACCACGTGGCCCATGGCCATCGCCAGCGCGGCGTCGGTGCCTTGCTTCGGCGCCAGCCAGATGTCGCCGAACTTGACCATCTCGCCGAAGTCGGACGAGACTGCCACGGTCTTGGTGCCCTTGTAGCGGACCTCCGTGTAGAAGTGCGCGTCGGGCGTGCGGGTCTGCGGCACGTTCGAGCCCCACACCATCAGGTAGGTGGAGTTGTACCAGTCGGCTGATTCGGGCACGTCGGTCTGTTCGCCCCAGACCTGCGGGCTGGCCGGCGGCAGGTCGCAGTACCAGTCGTAGAACGACAGGCAGGCGCCACCGAGCAGGCTCAGGTAGCGTGCGCCGGCGGCATAGGACACCATCGACATGGCCGGGATCGGCGAGAAGCCGATCACGCGGTCCGGGCCGAATTTCTTCACGGTAAAGGCATTGGCCGCCGCGATCATCTCGGTCGCCGTGTTCCAGTCCGCACGCACGAAGCCGCCCAGGCCGCGCACGCTCTTGTAGCGCGCGGCCTTGACCGGGTCCTGGCTGATCGATTCCCACGCGGCAACGGGGTCCATGGTCTTGCGGGCCTCGCGCCACATCTCCATCAGGCGGCCGCGGATCATCGGGTACTTGACGCGCTGCGCGGAGTAGACGTACCAGCTGTACGAGGCCCCGCGCGGGCAGCCGCGCGGCTCATGGTTGGGCAGGTCCGGGCGCGTGCGCGGGTAGTCGGTCTGCTGGGTTTCCCACGTGATCAGGCCGTTCTTCACGTAGACCTTCCAGGAGCAGGAGCCGGTGCAGTTCACGCCGTGGGTCGAGCGCACGATCTTGTCGTGCTGCCAGCGGCTGCGATAGCCGTCCTCCCACTTGCGGTCTTCGTTCACCACCGCGCCGTGGCCATCCGCATAGGTGGACTTGACGCGCGACATGAACTTCAGTCGATCCAGGACATGACTCATTGCTTTGTTCTCCGCGAGTGCTTTGCTGCGGGCGCTCCGGTGGTTTCAGGAGCTTTGCAGGGACACCCTCAGCTTATGGGGGAGGCGGGCGGCAGCCAATTCGCTGGTGGAACAGCCGCCGCATGGCGATCGGGCTAGGCGCCGGGCACGGGACTAGTTCGGAAGAACTAGCCCGGCCGGCGGCACTGGTGACAGGGTCAGCAGGGCATGGGGGCGTTGCGGCGCGCGTAGTGCCACCATGTCACCAGCACGCAGCTGAGGTAGAAGGCGATAAAGCAATACAGCGCGGCGTCGGCGGCGCCGGTCAGCTCCAGCGAGGTGCCGAAGCTCTTGGGGATAAAGAAGCCGCCGTAGGCGCCGATTGCGCCGGAGAAGCCCAGCACGGCGGCGGATTCCTTGCCGGCGTCCTGCAATGCCTGCTTCTGTGCGGCGTCGCCCTTGCCCGCGGCGGCACGCTGGCGCTCGGTCAGGAAGATCACCGGGATCATGCGGAAGGTCGAGCCGTTGCCGATGCCGGTCAGCGCGAACAACGCGATGAAGGCGGCCAGGAAGAATGTGAAGTTGCCGCCGGCGCCGTCATGCGGCAGTGCCGCCAGCACCGCGAACACTGCCGCGATCATCCCGACGAAGGTCCACAGCGTGACGCGCGCACCGCCGAGCTTGTCGGAGATCCAGCCACCTACCGGTCGCGTGAGCGCGCCCACCAGCGGCCCCAGGAACGCATACGCCGTGGGATTCACGCCCGGGAACTGCGACTTGGTCAGCAGTGCCAGCCCGGCCGAGAAGCCGATGAATGAACCGAAGGTGCCCACATACAGCCAGCACATCAGCCAGTTGTGCTTGCGCTTGAAGATCACTGCCTGGTCGGCAAAGGAGGCCTTGGCGTCCGCAATGTCATGCATGCCGAACCAGGCCGCCAGTGCCGACACGATGATGAACGGCACCCAGACAAAGCCCGCGTTCTGCAGCCACAGGTTCTGCGTGGCGCCGTTGGCCTGGTACTGCTGCGGCTCGCCGCCAAGCGCGCCGAAGATCGCCACCGACACCACCAGCGGCGTGACGAACTGCACTACCGACACGCCCAGGTTGCCGATGCCCGCGTTCAGCCCGGTGGCCAGCCCCTTCTTCGCCTTGGGGAAGAAGAAGCTGATATTGGCCATCGACGAACTGAAGTTGGCCCCACCCAGCCCGCACAGCAGCGCCAGCACCAGCAGAGTCGGATAGCCGGTGGACGGGTCGCGCAGCGCGAAGCCCATGCCCAGCGCGGGGATCAGCAGCAGCGCGGTGGAGATCGCGGTGAAGCGGCGCCCGCCGAACACCGGCACCAGGAACGAGTAGAAGATGCGCAGCGTGGCGCCGGACAGCGCCGGCAGCGCGGTCAGCCAGAACAGCTGGTTCTTGGTGAACTGAAAGCCGGCGCGGTCTAGGTTTACCGCGACCACGCTCCACAGCATCCAGACCACGAAGGCCAGCATCAGCGCCGGGATCGAGATCCACAGGTTGCGGTAGGCGATGCGTTCGCCTTCGCTTTGCCAGAAAGCCTTGTTCTCGGGCTCCCAGCGGGTGAGTACGGAAGAGGACATGATGGTGTGCCTTGGTTGCTAGTGCGATGAAGGGCGTCAGGCGGCTTGTGCCAGGCCGACGGCGCTTTCCTTGCGCCGGCGCTCGGCGCGCTGGCTGTAGTGCATCCACACCAGGCTCACGCAGACGGTGCCGTACATCAGCATGAAGCAGCTGCTGCGCACGCCGGTCAGGTCGGCCAGCACGCCGAACAGGATCGGCAGCACGAAGCCGCCCAGCCCGCCGGCCAGGCCGACCACGCCCGAGACCGCGCCGATGTTGTGCGTGAAGTCGTTGGAGATGAACTTGAACACCGAGGCCTTGCCGATAGCGAAGGCGATGCCGACCACGAACAGCAGGAAGGTGAAGACGGTGGGCGTCAGCGCGATGCGGAAGGCCTGCGGGCCGCTGATGGTCTGGATGATGAAATCCGTCTGCGGATAGCTCAGCAGGAAGAAGCCGACCCAGCTCACCCACATCACCCACCAGGTGGTGCGGTGCGCGCCGTAACGGTCGGAGATCCAGCCGCCGATGGCGCGCAGCACGCCGCCGGGCAGCGAGAAGCACGCGGCCAGGAAGGCGGCGGTCTTGATGTCGAAGCCGTATTCGCCGATGTAGTACTTGGTCATCCACAGCGACAGGCCGACATAGCCGCCGAACACCACCGAGTAGTACTGCGAGTAGCGCCACACGCGCGGGTCGCGCATCACGGCGAGCTGCTCGCGCCAGCCGACGCTGGACTTGACCAGGTGCGCCGGGTTGCTGCGCGAGAACACCCAGAACAGGACGGCGGTGACGAGCATCGCCACGGAATAGACGCGCGGCACCACGGTCCAGGTGCCGGCGGCCAGGATCATCGCCGGCGCGACGAACTTGGTCAGCGCCGCGCCCGAGTTGCCGGCGCCGAAGATGCCCATCGCCAGGCCCTGGCGCGAGCGCGGGAACCAGCGTGCCACATACGGCGTGCCGACCGAGAACGAGCCGCCGGCCAGGCCGACGAACAGGCCCAGCACCAGCAGCTGCCACAGCGTGTGCGCGTACGAGATCAGCCAGATCGGGATCACCGTGGCCAGCATCAGCACGAAGAAAACAATGCGGCCGCCGTAGCGGTCGGTCCAGATGCCAAGCGGCACGCGGATCAGCGAGCCGCTCAGCACGGGGGTTGCCGCCAGCAGCCCGAATTCGGTGTCGTTGAGGCCGAGTTCCTGCTTGAGCGGAATGCCGAGGACCGCGAACAGCATCCAGACGGCAAAGCAGATGGTGAAGGCGAAAGTGCTGGACGCCAGCGTGATTGCGGCGCCGGGCGCAATGGGCTCCGGCGCGCGTGGGTGGGTGGCCATGGCCATGCTCCTGTGTCAACTTTGGCGGGGGTGATGCCAGAGTAGGGGCGGCCACTGGTGCTGCCTATTCGCCGGCAGCACAGCGCACACGGGTGCGCAGCCTGCCTTTGGAGGTAGTTCTGCCGGCGGAGGTCGCCGGCGCGGCGGCGGTGCTATCGTGCAGTCAGCGTGAATGGCATCCGTTTTCGCACCTGCGGCTAACCGTGCGCCGGATCAAGAAACCGGCGCGCGCCGCACCACCTGATTCCCATAGCCAGCCATGGACACCATCCCCATCCTCCCCGCGCGGCGCTCGCCGCCCCCCGGCAAGGCGCCCGCCGGGCCGCCGCCGCGCGGTTTTGCGCTGTTTGCGCTGGGCTTCCGGCCGTTCTACCTGGGCGGGGCGGTGTTCGCCGCGCTGGCCATCGCGGCGTGGTCGGCGATGCTGGCGGGCGTCGCCGCAGTCGGCCCGGCGCCGGTGATGCCGGCGATGTTCTGGCATGCGCACGAGATGGTGTTCGGCTTTGCCGCGGCCATCGTGGTGGGCTTCCTGTTCACCGCGGGGCGGGCCTGGACCGGCCAGCCGACACCCACCGGAGCCGCGCTGGCCGCGCTGTTCCTGCTGTGGCTGGCCGGGCGCGTGGGCATGTGGGTGGCCCCCGGCACGGCGGCCTTCGTGATCGAGGGCGCGTTCCTGCCGCTGGCTGCGCTGGCCTTCACGCGCACGCTGGCCCGCGCCGGCAACCGCCGCAACTATCCGCTGGCCCTGGCGCTGTGGCTGCTGGGCGCGGCCGACATCACCAGCCTGTGGCTGCAGGCGCGCGGCCATGACGCCGGTGCGATGCTGGCCTGCCGCGCCGGCGTGGCGCTGGTCACGCTGTTCGTGGTGGTGATCGGCGGGCGCGTCATCCCGATGTTCACGACCAACGCGATCCCGGGGTTCCGCCTGCGCCAATACCGGCAGGTGGACCGCATGGTGGTGCCGGCCGCGGCGTTGGGACTGGCCGCGGGGCTGCTGCCGTTGCCGGGCTGGCTGGCGGCGGCACTGTCATTGCTGGCCGCGGCGGTGCTGGCCGTGCGCGTGGCTGGCTGGCGCAGCCATGCGGTAGGCAACCGGTCGATCCTGTGGGTGCTGCACCTGGCCTATGCGTGGCTGCCGGTGGCGCTGCTGCTGCAGGCGCTGGGTGCGCTGGGGCTGGTGATGGCGGGGCTGGCGACGCATGCGTTCACGGTGGGCGTGCTCGGCGTGGCGATCATCGCCATGATCACGCGCACCGCGCTGGGCCACACCGGCCGCATGCTGGTGGCCGGCCGCGCGGAAACCGCGGCGTACTGGCTGGTGGCCGCGGCTGCGGTGTTGCGGGTGTTCGGGCCGATGGCCTGGCCGGGCGGCTACCTGCACTGGGTGTGGGGAGCCGGGGCGTGCTGGGTGGCCGGGTTCGGCCTCTATGCGCTGGCGTATGCGCCGCGGCTTGCGCGTCCGCGGGTGGACGGCAAGCCGGGCTGAAGTGCGGGATCAGGGGCAGGCTTGCGCCACGGGCACGGCGGCGTGGCTGCCGTTTTCCATCCTCACGCTCAGCCACGCCACCCCCAGCGCAGCCATCGGCGCCAGGGCCGCAATCCACGGCAATGCCGCCAGCCCCGGCCCGTGATCGACCACCACGCCGCCCATCCACGCGCCCAGGCCGTTGCCCAGGTTGAATGCCGCGATATTGAAGCTCGATGCCAGGTTCTGCCCCGCGCCCTGGGCGTGGCGCAGCACGCGCAGCTGCAGCGGCGAGACCGTGGCAAAGGCCGCGACGCCAAGGATGCCGACGAAGGCCACCACCAGCACCTGGCTGTGGATGGCCAGCGTCATCGCCGCCAGCACCAGCGTCAGCGTGGTCAGCGTGGCCAGCACCGCGCGCGTCGGGGTGCGGTCGGCAAAGCGGCCGCCGAGCACGTTGCCAAGGATCATGCCGGCGCCGAACAGCAGCAGGATCGGTGACACCGCCGCCTCGCCAAAGCCGGACACGCGCGTCAGCAGCGGCTGCACGTAGGTGATCACGGCAAAGATGCCCATCGACTGCAGCACCGTCATCAACAGGCCCAGCAGCACCTGCGGGCGGCCGATGGTGGCCAGTTCGTCGCGCAGCGCCACCGGGGCGCCGTGGTCCTGGCTCTTCTGCACCAGCAGCGCGATCACCGCCAGCGACATCAGCCCGATCAGCGTCATCGCCCAGAAGGTCGAGCGCCAGCCCAGGTGCAGGCCCAGCCAGGCGCCGGCGGGCATGCCCAGCAGCGTGGCCAGTGTCAGGCCGGAGAACATCACGGAAATCGCCGAGGCGCGGCGGTCTTCCGGCACCAGCCCGGTGGCCACCACCGCGCCGACGCCGAAGAAGGTGCCGTGCGTGAGCGAGGTCAGCACGCGCGCGATCATCAGCGTGGTGTAGTCGGGCGCCAGCGCGCAGGCGGCATTGCCGATGGTGTAGATCACCATCAGCGCCAGCAGCACGGCCTTGCGCGGCATGCGCCGCGACAGCAGGGTCAGCACCGGCGCGCCGGCGAAGACGCCCAGCGCGTAGCCGGACACCAGCATGCCGGCGGCGGCGATGGTCACCTCCAGGTCGGCGGCAACCTGAAGCAGCAGGCCCATGATCACGAATTCGGCGCAGCCGATGCCGAAGGAACCGGCAGTGAGCGCGTAGAGCGCAACCGGCAGCCGGCCGCGGGCGGATGCAGCGCCGGGTGTGGAGTTAGTGGAGACTGGGGAGGCCATGTTCGGGGGAGGCGTCGGCAAAAGGAAGGAAGCCCGCAGTCTGTGCCTTTCCGTCTTCAGCAAAAACCGGCATGATCCATAATCAGTTTCAATGGAATCTTGATAATCATGGACCGGATCGGCGATATCGGCCTGTTCCTGCGCGTGCTCGACCTGGGCTCGATCAGCGCCGCGGCACGCAGCCTGGACCTGTCGGTGGCGGTGGCCAGCCAGCGGCTGCAGCGGCTGGAACGTGAGCTGGGCGTGCGCCTGCTGCATCGCACCACGCGGCGGCTGCATGCCACCCCGGAAGGCGTCGTGCTGGCCGAGCAGGGGCGCGCGCTGGTGGACGACCTGGAAGCGCTGGGCACCTCGTTGCGGCAGGCTGGCACCGGGGTGTCGGGCACGCTGCGGGTGACTACTTCGTCCTCGTTCGGGCGGCTCTATATCTCGCCGCTGTTGCCGGAATTCCTGGCGCAGCATCCCGGGCTGACGCTGAGCGTCAACCTGACCGACAACGTGCTGGACCTGGTCAGCGCGGGTTTCGACCTGGCCATCCGCATCGGTGCGCTGGACGATTCGACGCTGGTCGCGCGGCGGCTGGCCAATAATCGGCGGCTGCTGTGTGCCGCGCCGGACTACCTGCGCCGGCGCGGCACGCCGCGCACCCCGCAGGACCTGGCGCAGCACGATTGCCTGGTGCTGGTGGGCAGTCAGGGCCGGCAGGATGTCTGGCGCCTGGGCGATGGTGCCGGCGGTGAAATTGCCGTGCGCGTGCGTGGCCGGATCGAGGCCAATAGCGGCGAGCTGTTGTCCGATGCGGCGCTGGCGGGCTTTGGCATCGCCCTGCATTCCACCTGGCATGTCTGCGCCGACCTGCGCGCCGGGCGGCTGGTGCAGGTGCTGCCCGATTACCCGCTCGCCGACACCGGCATCTACGCCGTGATGCCGCAGCGGCGGCTGGTGCCGCCGCGCGTGCGCGCCTTTGTCGATTTCCTGGCCCGGCGCTTCGGCGACAACCCGCCGTGGGAGCAACCCGACGGCGGGTGAGCCGGCCCGCCCTAGGCAGGCGGATGCGCCGCCGCGCGCCGGTAGTCGCCCGGCGTCATGCCGGTCCAGCGGCGGAAGGCGCGGAAGAACGAGTTGGCATCGTCAAAGCCGAGCCGGAACGCGATTTCTCCCAGCGACAGCGCGCCCCCGGCCAGGTAGCCGCCAGCCAGGTCGCGGCGCGCTTCCTCGCACAGCGTGCGAAAACTCGTGCCCGCCGCCATCAGCCGGCGCTGCAGCGTGCGCTCACTGATGTCCAGGTGGCGTGCCACCGCGGCCAGGCTGAGGGCGCGCTCGCCGGCCAGCGCCTGCAGGGCCGCGCGCACATCGTCCAGCGAAGCGGACGCCGGCCGCGCTTCGCGCGTGGCGTGGCCCGCGCCGGCCGGTCCGCTGCGCACGCGGGCAGCCAGGCGCAAGGCCAGGTCGCGGCGGCCGAACACGATGGCGTCTTCCGGCTCGCCAAAGCGCACCGGGCAATCGAATGCCTCGGTATAGCGCAGGTGCCAGTCCGGCTGGCCGATGCGCAGCGACACCCGCAGCGGATGCAGCGGCTTGCGCGTGAACTGGCGCCCAAAGGCCAGCAGCGAGCACAGCTCCATGTCGATGCGCGGGCGGGTGTCGGGCGCCTCGGGGTCGCTCGGGCGGATGCAGACCCAGGCTTCGTCGCCCTGGCGGCGCAGTTCGATGCGGTCGCCGGCGAGCAGCTTCTGGTAGCGCGCAATGCGCCGCAGCGCGGTGCCCAGCGACGGCCCGGCCATGGCCGTCAGGCCCGCCAGCCCGAGCAGGTCGGTCTGCATTCGGCTGCCCAGCCACAGGCCGATGGTTGGATCGCCGGTGGCACGGTAGACCGCGCAGAGCACGTGGCAGGCCTGTTGCGGGCCGGCCGCCGGCATGGTGGGTCTGAGGTCGCTGGGTTCGGAGTCGGTGTCGGATTCCGGGGCAGGCGCGAGTCCCGATACGTCGTAGCCGCCGTCACGCAGTGCGTGCAGCAGGTCACGAGGCAACGGCCCGGCCTGGATAGGCTCTTGTTGTGTCATTGTCATTATCTGGCTGGCAAGTTGGCGCAAGTGCGCCAGTGCAGCCCCCGGTAACAATGAGATTACGCGGTGCCGGTGCCCCCTTCAAGGGCATGCGGGGGGACGAAGTGTGGCCTGGGCAGCGCAGCGGCGTGCTGGCGGCGGGGGTGCCGCACCGTTGCCGGGTTCCGGGGCGCGTGCAACCCGTTGCCTAAAATTTGGGCGCTCCGGTGGGTTGCCGCACAGACCGGGGCTTTCGGGGAGTGTAGAGCCAGGATATCCACAGATTCTGTGGATATCACGCGCAGGTTTTCAACATGGGTTTATGCGGCTGCCGCCAAGCGCCGGATGCAGGTATGCTGGTTGGTTTGAGGGCGCGGCGTCTTGCCTGGCCGCGCCGTCATCGTGTGGCATCCATGCCGGATTTGCCGCCATCGTGCCGCCAACACCCGCTGTTGGCCCAATTGCGACTCTACCTGCCCGCCGCCATGCGCCATGACCGGTCGTCCGCAGTCCTGCCTCGCCTTGCCTTGTTGCCGATGCTTGCCGCCGCACTCGCGCTGTCCGGCTGCGTGGCGCAATACCGGGTGCCTGCCGGCGCCCCGGCCGCCAGCGTGCGGCTGCTGACCAGCACCGACGACAACACTTCGTTCACCGTGGTCGATCCGGCCAAATGCCCGGTGCCCGCGCGGCCGCTGGTACTGGCGGGAACCGGCAGGCAGTTGTCTGCGATGGGACGGGACCGGAGCCTGGACATGGCCGGGCGCTCGCCCGAGCCGCCGGCGCGCACGCGCGAGCGGCTGGTGGAGGCGGGCAGGCGCATCTATGTGGCGGTGACCTCGGCAGCGGCGCCGCCGCTGCCTGAGCTGCGTTGCGCGGCGGGCGTGTCATTCGTGCCGGTTGCCGGCGGCCAGTATGAGATCCGCTACCAGCGGGACGAGACCGCGAGCCAGTGCTCGGCACAGGTATTGCGCATGCAGCCGCTGGCCGACGGCGGCGCGCGCCTGACGGCGGAGCCGACCCAGCAGGGCTTCAGGGCGCTGCGCAAGGACTATGTCTGCCAGGCGCTGTGACGCGCCCGGCAGACCGATGGGGCCATCGATTGAAGCGGGCGTTTGAGGCAGGCGCCCGCTGGCCGCGCAGGCGGCTTACTGCTCGATCAGGAAACGCTCAGGGCGCTTGCCCAGCCACGCCGGCGCGCGGCCGCGGCCCGACCAGGTCTTGCCGGTCTTGGGGTCCATGTACTTCGGCGGCAGGGCGGATGCGGGCTTCTTGGCGCTCGAACCAGCCGGGCGGCCGCGCTTGCGACGGGGCAGGATGTCTTCGGCGGTCAGGCCGTATTCAGTCATCAGATCCCGGATTTTGTCGATCACGCCGGCGACTTCCGTCGCACGCACTTCATTCAGCTTGGCTTCCAGCGCTTCCTTCTCAGCCAGGAGTTGCTTGTATGTCGCCATTTATATCCCCTTTCTGCAAATAGGCCGCTGCATGGTACTAGAAGTTGTGGTGTCGGTTCACCTAAAAAAATTTTACAAAAAATAACGGAGATTGCACGGACTGATTGTTTGCGGGCCTGAATTGACGGTTGTACAGCCCACGACGCAGCCGGTATTGGGCTGTTCATGGCCCGTTTTGCCTGCTTTTAAGGACAATGAAAATACGCACAAGCGGGGGCTTTAGCGCCTAGACTGCTTGTCTGCGCCCGGCGCAGCCCCCCTGACACGACTACCGGAGCCCCTGATGAGCCAGCAGATCTTTGTCAATTTGCCCGTCCGCGACCTGCAAAAGTCGATTGCCTTCTTTACACAGTTGGGTTTTTCCTTCAATCCGCAATTTACCGACGACACTGCCACCTGCATGATCGTCGGCGAGAACATTTTCGTGATGCTGCTGACGGAAGCCAAGTTCCGCAGCTTCTCGCCCAATGAAATCTGCGATGCACGGAAATCGACGGAGGTGCTGGTTTGCCTGTCGATGGAAACCCGCGCGCGCGTGGATGAAATGGTCAATGCCGCGGTCGCGGCGGGTGGCAATACCTACAAGCCGCCGATGGATTTGGGATTCATGTACGGGCATGGATTCCAGGATCCGGATGGCCATGTCTGGGAACTGGTGTACATGGATATGGCCGCAATGCAGGCCGGGCAATGAAGGCGATTTAGCGAAACCCCATTCACCATCCGCGGGACCTTTCAAGCCAGCCACCAAAAAAAACAGCCCGGGAAAGCAGGAAGCCCGGGCTTGAAATCCACCTGGATCACGGTGGAGGAGACATCTGGTTGTCAGCGTCCCGGGCGTGGCGCCCTGGACGCGGCAGTAGGTTTCGGCAGGATCAGATGGCCCAGCCCCCGGCATAGAACGCAGCCAGCACCACCGCGATGGCCACCGTGCCGACATTGAGCTTGCGCCATTCGCCGGCCACCACGCGGCCCACCACCAGGGTGCAGAAGCCCAGCATGATGCCGGTCACGATATTGCAGGTCAGCACGATGAACACGGCGCAGACCAGGCCAGCCATCGCGTCGACCATGTCGTCCATGTGCAGGCGGCTCACGCTCGACAGCATCAGCAGGCCGACGTACATCAGCGCCGGCGCGGTGGCGTACGACGGCACCAGCCCGGCCAGCGGCGAGAAGAACATCACCGCCACGAACAGCAGCCCCACCACCACCGCGGTCAGGCCGGTCTTGGCGCCGGCGACCACGCCGACGGTCGACTCGATATAGGCTGCGGCCGGAGCGCCGCCGAACATCGCCGAGAAGATCGAGCTGACCGAATCCGCGGTCAGCGCGCGCCCGCCGTTGTGGATATGGCCGGCGGCATTGAGCTGGCCGGCTTGTCCGGCGACCGCGCGGATCGTGCCGGTGGCATCGAACACCGCGGTCATCACCAGCGCCAGCACGCTCGGCAGCACCGCTGCCGTCAGCGCGCCGCGCACGTCCATCGCGCCGATCAGCGATTCATGGCCGGGTGCGCTCAGCGACGGCAGCGCGAACACGCCGGTGAACTTCACCGCCGGGTCGAAAGCCAGGCCCAACGCGGAGATCGCGATGATCACCAGCAGGATGCCGCCCGGCACCTTGCGGCGCTCCAGGCCGAAGATCGAGGCCAGGCCCAGCACCGACATCACCACCGGGAACGAAGTGATCTTGCCCAGCGACACCGGCAGGCCGGGGTGAGCGTTCTTGACCACCAGGCCGACTTCATTCGAGGCGATCAGCAGCAGGAACAGGCCGATGCCGATGCCGGTGCCGTGCGCCACGCCGGCCGGCAGGTTGCGCAGGATCCAGGAGCGCACGCCGGTGACGGAGATCGCGGTGAAGATCACGCCCATCAGGAACACGGCGCCGAGCGCGACCGCCGGCGACAGGCCCTGCCCCAGCACCAGCCCGAAGGCCATGAATGCGGTCAGCGAGATGGCGCAGCCGATGGCGATCGGCAGCTTGGCCCACAGGCCCATCAGCAGGGAGCCGAAGGCGGTGGTCAGGCACACCGCGACAAAGACCGCACTGGTGTCGAAGCCGGCCTTGCCCAGCATGCCGGGCACGACAAAGACGGCGTAGACCATCGCCATGAAGGTGGTCACCCCGGCGACCACTTCCTTGCGCTGGGTGCTGCCGCGTGCCGTGATCTCGAAAAACGCGTCGAGCCGGCTCCGGACTTCGGGGACTTGGGGGCGTGCGGCATCGGCTTCCGTCGCGGGCGACGGATAGGGCTGTTCGATCATGATGAGCTGTCTCCTTGCGGGCGCTGCAACGTCCGTCGTACGGACTGTCGTCAGGCGTGTCTCACGTGGTTCTGGTCTGGGCTGGAGGCGCAAACCTGGCCAACCCGCTGTTATCGGTGTGCCGCTTGTCGGTGCCTCTGTGGGCGCGATCCGGGCAAGGCTGAAGGCTAGATGACCACGCGCCATGCATCATCACCGGCAGGCAATGCGCGGCATGTGCATCGAGGAATATCGAATGTGACGATTGAGCGCCTTAAATTGGCGGATTGGCATCAGGTGGCGCTTGCGGCAGGTGGCCGTTATCACGCACCCCATATACGGCCTATAGGTACAGACCCGGATGATTCAGGCGCAACTTCTCTATACTAGGGATAACCCTGAACTGCCTCCCGATCCGGGCCGAACCACGGCTGGATGTGCTTCGTGAGGCGCAACAACTTCCATCCCAACCGGAAAGGATATTCGCCATGCAAGTACTCGCCGACACCCTCTATCGCCAGCCCGCCCAAGCCAAGGCATCGAAGCCCGCCGCGCAGCCGGCACGCGATGTTGCCTACTACGCCCGCGTGGGCGGCGGCCAATCGCTGGCCGCGCGGGTGCGCGCCTACTTTGCCCAGGGCTGGACCCTGTACGTAGCCAACGCCCGCGAAGCCGCGCCGATCCGCTGGCTGTAAGCGGGCCCGCTGCCTCAGTACATGCCGGTGCGGGCCATGAACGCGTCCAGCGTCCAGCCGCGCCCGAGCAGCAGCATGCGCGTATGCAGGCCCTCACGCACTGGCGCGTCGACGGCCTGGCCCAGCCAGGTCAGCGTCTTGTGGCGCAAGTCCACGTAGCCCATCGGGTAATCGGCGGCCAGCGCCTGCCATAGGGCGTTGGCGCCGGCCGACTGGCGCGCCCCGCTCAGCAGGCACAGCCCGCCGTCCAGCGCCCAGCGGTACAGCGCCCGAGCCATGCCGCGGCGCTGGTAAGCGGGCGCAAACTTTGTGTGCGGCGCCCGTACCCATGGGTCGGCCCTGCGGCCGACCTCGATCAGCCGGTTGAAGACCGTATAACCGGCCAGCCGGCGCTGCATCACATCTTCCACATACACGTAGTACTCGCCGTCGGCCTCGCGATAGCGCAGGCGCAGGCCCGGCGCGCCCGCGGGCAGCGCCGGCATCGCATGCAGGCGGTCGCCGGGTTGGCCGATGCGGTCGTGCAGGGCACGCAGCTCGCGTTCGATATCGCCCGGCGCCAGCTCGACGTCGATGCGCAGTTCGAGCGCGCGCGGCAGGGCCGGCACCGGCAGGCGCAGGGCATGGATATTCACCATGGCACGACTCCACCGGGCTCAGGGATTGAGGATCAGGTAGAGGGCGGCAAGCGCCACCATGGCGCAGAAGGTATGGCGGTAGAGCGGGGACATGTCTGGCTTTCTCCTGGCTGCATGATCAAGCGGGTGCCGGGTGGCATCCGCGACATGGGCCGTGCGGGAAAGCTCAGGACTGGAGGGTGGCGCCCCGAGCTGCCCGCACGGCCAGGAAAAGCACGGCGCGGCGGACCTGGGCGTACGCGTGGAAGCGGTCGGCCAGGTCGATGGCGATGCCCGGGCGCTGCGCGGCGCGCACGCCTGCCGCCGGCAGGGCCGGGCGGTTCAGGGTGGCGAAGCGGGCAGTGCGAAGCATGGGGTCGGGGCGCGAAAGAATCGGGGAACATTGCTTATGCCACACTTCGCGAGCAATGTCCAGGCAAGTTGCCGGCTTCCGCGTTTAACTCCGTTCTACTTCGTCGTCGTCGTGGCTATTGCCGGCCCGCCACCCACAGCTCGGCCACCCTGTAATTGTGAACACTGTCTACATGTACTAGACTCGGAAGCATCGTTCACCGGCCTTCTTGCAGGAGCCAAGATGACGACTTCCCCCATTCCCGAAACCGACACCGGCCCCGTCAGGCTGCTGGTTGCCACCACCAAGGGCGCCTGGTTCCTGACCAGCGACGCCGCGCGCCGCAGCTGGCAGATCGAGGGCCCGACGTTTCTCGGCCATACCATCCACCATATCGTGCAGGACCCGCGTGAACCGTCGCGCATGCTGATGGCGGCGCGCACCGGCCACCTGGGCCCGACCGTGTTCCGCTCCACCGACGGCGGCCGCAACTGGACCGAAGCCGCGCGCCCGCCCGCCTTCGACAAGGCGCCGGAGGGCGAGACCGGCCGCGTCGTCGACCACGTGTTCTGGCTCACGCCCGGCCATGCCAGCGAGCCCGGCACCTGGTATGCCGGCACCTCGCCGCAGGGCCTGTTCCGCAGCGCCGACCACGGCGCGACCTGGGAGCCGGTATCAGGCTTCAACGATCACCCGAACTGGCGCACCTGGACCGGCGGCGAGCAGGACGGCACGCCCGACGGCCCCAAGATGCATTCCGTGCTGGTCGATCCGCGCGACGCGCGCCACCTGTATATCGGCATGTCCAGCGGCGGCGTGTTCGAGAGCACCGACGGCGGCGCGGACTGGAAGCCGCTGAACCGCGGCAGCCTTGCCACCTTCCTGCCCGATCCCAACCCCGAATACGGCCAGGACCCGCACTGCATGCTGCAGCATCCCGCCGACCCGGACATCCTGTACCAGCAGAACCACTGCGGCATCTATCGTATGGACCGCCGCGAAGGCGTGTGGAAACGCATCGGCGAAGCCATGCCGGCGGAGGTGGGCGATATTGGCTTCCCCATCGTCGCCCACCGCCGTGATCCGCGCACGGTGTGGGTGTTCCCGATGGACGGCAGCGACGTCTGGCCCCGCGTCAGCCCGGGCGGCCGCCCGGCAGCGTATGTCACGCGCGATGCCGGCGAAACCTGGCAACGGCAGGACCGCGGCCTGCCGGCCGAGCAGGGCTGGTTCACCGTCAAGCGCCAGGCCATGGCCACCGACGGCCACGCGCCGGTGGGCGTGTACTTCGGTACCACCGGCGGCGAGATCTGGGCCAGTGCCGATGAGGGCGAGGGCTGGCAATGCATCGCCCGCAACCTGCCGCAGGTCTACGCGGTCACCGTGGCGCGCCCTGCCTGAATGCCATCAGCCGACCGGAGAACTTCCATGCAGGTCCGTATCGCGACGCCGCTCTTCTCTTATACCGGACAGCGCGAATACGTCGAGGCCCGTGGCGCGAGCATCGCCGAGCTGCTCGACGACCTCGACCGCCAGTTCCCCGGCATGCGCTTTCGCATCGTTGATGAGCAGGGCAAGCTGCGGCCGTATATCCGCGTCTTCGTCAATCGCACGCAGCTGATGCGGCTGGATGCGCCATTGAGGGAAACCGACGAGGTGCATATCCTGCAGGCACTGGCGGGCGGGTAAGCGCCCGGCTACAGCGCCTGCAGGTACGGCCACGGGTAGATGCCGCGGTCGTGCCCGTCGCTGAACACGATCTGCACGCCATAGCCCATTTCGCCGAGGGCGACGATTTGCGTGTCGCCTGGCCCGGCCTCCGAAGGCTTGCCGCGGCAGGCGGCGCAACGGCAGGCTGCACGCAAGCGGCCCGGGTCCAGCGACTGGCATTGGCCGTCTGGCCAGTAGACGCGCAGCGCGCCGTTGGCGCGGGAGAGCTCCAGGCGCGTGGGTACGACCATGCCGCCGCTCATGCATGACCTTCCGGCGCGCCGATCTGCGCCAGCGCAATGCGCACGGCCTTGCGTACCTCCGGATCGGCATCGTCGGCGGCTGCGGCAAGGGCCGGCACGGCTGCCGCATCCCGCAGGCTCCCCAGCGACAGCGCGGCCTCCTTGCGCAGGTTGCTGATGGCGTGGGCCAGCTGCTCCGTCAGCGGCACCAGCGCCGCGCGGTCATGCAGCTTGCCGAGAGCCCTGGCGGCCTGCACGCGGACCTGCCAGTAGCGGTCTTCCAGCGCGTCGATCAACGGGCCCACGGCTTCAGGGAATTTCAGTTTTCCCAGCGTCTGCGCGGCTTCTTCCCGCACCTGCCAGGCGCCGTCGCGCAGCGCCGCCAGCAACGCATCGCGCGCCGACGGGTCGGCAGCCAGGCCGAGCGCGCCGGCGGCGGCGCGCCTGACGTCGGTATCGGCATCGCTGGTCGCAGCCTGTGCCAGCGCGGGCAGGGCTTCGCTGCGCCTGAGCCAGCCCAGCACGGCCACGGCTTCGCGGCGCACCGGGGCGGCCGCGTCGGACAGTGCCGCCATGGCCGCATCGAAGCCTGCGGCATAGCGCAGCTCGCGCAGGCCGCGCCACGCGGCCGCCCGGACAAAGGGATCGCCGTGCGTGACCCACGGCAGCAGGGCGGCACCGGAGGCGGGCTCTTTCAGTTCCGACAGACCCTGTGCTGCCGCTTCGGCCACCTCGCGGCTGGGGTCGGCCAGTGCCGCGGCCAGCGCCGGGACGACCGCTTCGTGCTCCCAGCTGGCCAGCGTGCGCGCGGCTTCCGCACGCACGGATTCGGCAGGGTCCGATTGCAGGCGCTGCAGCAGCAGCGGCACGCCGTCTTCATCCTCCAGGTCGGCAAGTTGCAGCACGGCCACGCGTCGCACCGCGGGGTCGGGGTCGGCCAGGCGCAGCGCCAGCGCGCCGATGGCGGGATCGAGATCAAACAGGGATTCGTCAGGCAGGGTGGAAGCTTGCGGCATGGATGGCAGTCAGGTCGATAGCGGTCAGGCGGCGGTCGCGAGCGCGCTGGCCTGGGTGTGGTCGTGCAGCAGGTCGCGGCAGCGGCGCTTGAGCCGGATGAAATCGTCGTCGGTCATCAGCTCGGCGCGGCGGGGCCGCTCGAAGGGAATGGCGATACCTTCAAGGATGCGTCCGGGCCGTGGCGACATCACCAGCACGCGGTCGGCGAGGAACAGCGCCTCGTCGATGTCATGGGTGACGAAGACCACGGTGGTGCGCATCCGCGCCCAGACGTCGAGCAGCAGGGCTTGCATATGGGCGCGGGTCTGCGCGTCGAGCGCACCGAAGGGCTCGTCCATCAGCAGCACGCGCGGCCGGTTGATCAGCACGCGCGCAATCTCCACGCGCTGCTGCATGCCGCCGGAAAGCTGGGCGGGGTAGCGCTGCGCGAAGCCGCCCAGGCCGACCAGGTCCAGCAGGGCCTGCGCCTCGCGCTTGCGCTCGGCGGCGGGCACGCCCTGCATCTTCAGGCCGAAGGCGACGTTGTCGAGCACGCGCTTCCACGGGAACAGCGAGTGCTGCTGGAACACCAGCCCCCGCTCCGGCGCGGGGCCGCGCACCGGCGCCCCGTCGAGCAGGATCTCGCCCGCCGCCGCCGGCAGGTGTCCGGCGATGGCGCCCAGCAGCGTGGACTTGCCGCAGCCCGACGGCCCCAGGATGCAGACGAACTGCCCTGCGGGAATGTCGGTGGATAGCTGGTGCACGGCGGTGAAGGCGGCATCGCCCTGGCCCAGCGCCACATCCAGGCCGCGCACCTGCAGGCGGCCCGCGCGGATCGGTTGGCTCGTCATGCGCGCACCTGCTGCAGGCGGGTCCATGGCATCAGCCACGCGCCGACGCGCTTGATCATCGCGCTGCTGCCCATGCCGAAGGCACCGATCAGCAGCATGCCGACAACGATGTCCGCATAGTTCTGCAGGTTGTAGGCCTCCCACGTGTAGTAGCCGATGCCGTACTGGCCGGCGATCATCTCGGCGGTGACCAGGCAGAACCAGGACGTGCCCATGCCGATCGCCAGCCCGGTGACGATACTGGGCAGCGCCGCGGGCAGCAGCACCTCGGGGAAGACGGTCCAGCGACGCGCGCCCAGGCTGCGCGCCGTGGCGACCAGGCGCGGGTCGGTGCGCTCCACGCCGTGGATGGTGTTGAGCAGGATCGGGAACAGCGCCCCGATGAAGGTGATGAAGATCATGCTCAGCTCCGACGAGGGGAACATCAGGATGGCCAGCGGAATCCACGCCACGCCCGGGATCGGGCGCAGCACCTCCAGCGGCGGCAGCAGCAGGTCTTCCAGCCAGCGCGAGCGGCCGATCGCCATGCCGAGCACGATGCCCGCCACGGCCGCCGCGCCAAAGCCGGCAAACACGCGGTACAGGCTGTTGCCCAGGTGCAGCACCAGCTTGGGTGACTGCAGCAGCTGCCAGGCCGCGGGAACCACGTCGCTGGGCGCGGGCACGTTGGCGAAGGTGACGAGGCCGAGGTGGGCCCGGTGGGACGAGGCCAGCTGCCACAGCACGATGCAGCTGGCCAGCGCGGCCAGGCGCACCAGCCAGCGTGCCAGCCGCACGCGTGCCGCGCCCGGCGCCGCCG
Organism: Cupriavidus sp. SK-4; assembly: GCF_000611125.1. Classification (NCBI taxonomy): domain Bacteria; kingdom Pseudomonadati; phylum Pseudomonadota; class Betaproteobacteria; order Burkholderiales; family Burkholderiaceae; genus Cupriavidus; species Cupriavidus sp. SK-4. Next base: position 117,115 of record NZ_JFJW01000102.1, on the reverse strand, counting down.
GTGCCACCGGGGGCGCCCCCGCTTCAAGGCTGATCGACGTCATGGGCGCGCTCCGCGTCAGTTGCTGGCCACGGCGACCGCGGCGCCGCTGACTGCGGCAAAGTCCCGCACGTTGCCGCCATTGGCCTTCGCCCAGCCATCCGCGGAGCCCTTGAGCAGGAAGGCGCTCACTTGCCCCTTGCCGTCCTGCACGTACCACGCCTTGCTGGCCAGCAGCTTCAGGCCGGTATTGCGGTCATGCACATACAGCACGCGCGCCTGCTTGCCCTCTTTTGCAGCCTGCCTGAGCGCGGCGAATGCTGCTGCCGGCGAGGCATAGGCGCGCACCCTGGACTCGCCCCGCAGCCACAGCTGCGTGGCCAGCTTCGGTTCGGCGATGGGCTTGCCGCTGCCCGCGTCCTTCGCCGCGAGGGGCTGTTTGTCGTAGGACTTCAGGCGCGCTTCATAGTCCAGGCCCTCCAGCCTGAAGGCTTCGCGGATGTAGCGCTCGTCGATCACAGTGTCGGCGCTGAGGTCGGCATCGGTGCGCTTGAGCAGCTTCAGCGTCTCGATCGAGGTCTGCAGCGCCTGGCGGTACTCCGGCTTCCAGGTGTAGTCGCGGTTCTGCAGGCCGAGCGGGCCATGGAACAGGTAGTCCACCTCGGCGTCGATGCCGGTCACCCGGGCAATCAGCTCGCTGTATTTCTCGGGCTCCGCCGCCATCAGGCGATCGGCCTCGATCGCGGCGCGCAGGTAGGCCACCACGATCTCCGGGTACTTCTGCGCGTACTCCGCGTTCACCAGTGCGCCGTGGAAGGTAGGTGCCTCGGCCTGGGCGCCGTCATAGATCTTGCGGGCAAAGCCGCGGAAGACAAAGAGCTCGGGGAATGGCACGAAGTTGGCATGGCCGTCCACCTTGTGTGCCTGCAGCGCCGAGCCGCCGACCTCGGGCGACTGCGACACCAGGGTCACGTCCTTGTCCGGGTCCCAGCCCTGGCGCTTGATCGCGCGCAGCAGCATGCCGTGCGCGGTGGAGCCGAACGGCACCGAGATGGTCTTGCCCTTGAGCTCCGCCAGCGACTGTACCGGAGAGTCCGCTGGCACCACGATGCCGTTGCCAGTGCCGATCGCGTTGCCCGACAGCGGCGCGATGAACAGGCTCTTCTTGCCGGCCTTCTGGAAGGCCGCGGCATTGAGCGAGCCGGGGAAATCCGCCATGGCGCCGATATCCAGCTTGTCGGCCACTATCTCGTTGGTCAGCGGCGGGCCGGAGGTGAAGTTCTTCCATTGCACGTCGTAGGTGACGTCCTTGTACTTGCCGGTGCGGGGCAGGTACTTGTCGAGCAGCTTCAGTTCGCGGATCAGCAGGCCGCCGGTGGCGCAGTTGATGGTGGTGTCCTGCGTGCCGATGGCAACGCGGATGGTTTCGGCACTGGCCGTGCCGGCCAGGCTGGCGGCGGCCAGTGCCAGGAGCAGGTGGATGCTGGTGGAGGCTTTCATGGGGTTATCTCTGTGGTGCTGTTGTCATGAAGCGGGGGCAATCAACGCAGCAGGTACGGGATCTCGACCCTGACCGCGCCCGTCGGGCAATCCTTCTCGCAGGGCATGCAGTACCAGCACTCGTCGAACTGCATGAATGCCTTGCCTTTGGTCAGGTCGATGGCCAGCAGGTCCATCGGGCAGACATCGACGCAGACCGTGCAGCCCTTGTCGGCAATGCACTTGTCTTCATCGATGGTGACCGGCGCGCTGCTGCGCTGGGCAATCTCATGCGGGGTGTAGGCCATGGCGTGGGTTCCTTCAGGCGGCAGCCAGGGTGGCGGGTTCGGCAGTGGCGGCCGTGGCGGCGGCCTGGCCGCGGCTGACGCGCAGNGCCGGGGGCGGCCCCCCAGCCGCTGGTAGGCGGTGGCGTCGTCGCCTGCCACCGGGACGATGTACGGTTCGATCGCGCGCTTGTGGCTGACCATGCGCCCGGCTTCATCCTTGCTCAGGTGCGTATGGCAGAACCAGTCCGCATCATTGCGCTGCGGATAGTCGACGCGATGGTGGTAGAGACCCCAGCGGCTCTCGGTGCGGAACAGGGAAGCACGTGCCGCCATCTCCGCGCAGTCGCGGATCGCCATCACCTCGACCGCACGCATCAGCTCGTGCGGATTGGCGGCGCGGATCTGGCCGATGTCCTCGGCGATCGCGTCAAAGCGCTGCAGGCCGATTTCCATCTTGCGTGTGACCTTGGGCGGCTGCAGGTAGTCGTTGACCATGCGGCGCAGCTTGTATTCCACCTGGGCGGGCGGCAGGCCACTCTCGCGCGCCAGCGGTGCGAACACGCGCGCGCGCTCCGCCTCGACCTGGGCCGCATCGGCTTCAGGCAGGCCGCGGCCGGCGACGTAGTCGGCCGCGTTGTGCCCGGCAAACCAGCCATAGGTGAAGGCGCCCAGCATGTAGTTGTGCGGCACGGCGGCCATGTCGCCGGCTGCGTACAGGCCCGGCACGGTGGTCTCGGCGCGCTCGTTCACATGCACGCCGGAAGCGCTGTGGCCGCTGCAGAAGCCGATCTCCGAGATATGCATCTCCACCATCTGCCTGCGGTAGTCGGTGCCGCGCCCGGCGTGGAACTGACCGCGGCTGGGCCGTTCGTTGGTGTGCAGGATCGTCTCGATGGTCTGGATGGTTTCTTCCGCCAGGTGGTCCAGCTTCAGGAACACCGGGCCGTTGCCGCCCTGGAGCTCCTGGTAGAACTCCCACATCATCTGGCCGCTCCAGTAGTCGCATTCGATAAAGCGCTCGCCCTTGCCGTTGGCGGTATAGCCGCCCAGCGGGCCGGTCACGTAGGCGCAGGCCGGGCCGTTGTAGTCCTTGATCAGCGGATTGATCTGGAAGCACTCCAGGTTGGCCAGCGCCGCGCCGGCGTGATAGGCCATGGCATAGCCGTCGCCGGCATTGGTCGGGTTCTCGTAGGTGCCCATCAGGTAGCCGGAAGCGGGCAGGCCCAGGCGGCCGGCTGCGCCGCAGCACAGGATCACGGCGCGCGCGCGGATCACGTGGAAGTCCGCGGTGCGGCAGTCGAAGCCCATCACGCCGCTGGCGGCGCCGCTGGCGTCGGTCAGCACGCGCGTGGCGACGATGCGGTTGGTGATCTCCACCCGCGCGCGCTTGAGCTGGCGGTACAGCACCTTCTTGACGTTGTGTCCTTCCGGCATCGGCAGCACATAGGAGCCCATGTGATGGACCTTCTTCACTGCGTAGTCGCCAGTCTCGTCCTTCTCGAACCTGACGCCCCAGCGATCCAGCTGCTCGATGGTGGCAAAGCTGTGGCGCGCGTAGGCATAAACGGTGGACTGGTCGACGATGCCGTCGTTGGCCACGGTGATCTCGCGGGTGTACTGCTCGGGCGTGGCGTGGCCGGGAATCACGGCATTGTTCAGCCCGTCCATGCCCATCGAGATGGCGCCGCTGCGCTTGACGTGCGCCTTGTCGAGCAGCAGCACGCGCAGCGCGGGGTTGCGTTCCTTGGCCTTGATCGCGGCCATCGGGCCGGCGGTGCCGCCGCCGACGACAACGATGTCGTATTCGTGAGTCAGGGTATTCATGCGGAGGGCTTCGCCTTGCTGGCTGGTTTGCGGGGCCGTGCGCGGCCGGCCGGGTTGGTGACGCTGGTGGCTGGCGCGGTCTTGTGCCGGTCTGCGCGCAGCCGGTACTGGAACGCGTCGCCGCGGAAGTAGAGAAACTCGTAATCGATCGGCGTGCCTTGCGCGTCATGGGTCAGGCGTTCGATGCGCAGCACCGGCGCGCCTTCCTGGATGCGCAGGGCCTGGGTCAGGTCGTCGTCGGCGAGGATGGCGTCGACACTCAGGTCGGCATGGCCGAGCTTCACGCCACAGTCGTTTTCCAGGATCAGGAAGATGTCGCGCATGGCCAGGTCGGCATTGAGCAGGCGGCGGCCGACGGCCTCGGGCACCCAGGTCAGCTCCAGCGACACCGGCTCGCGGTTGAGCAGGCGCACGCGCCGGATTTCCACCACCGGATCGCCTTCGCGCAGCCGCAGCTGCGTGGCAACGTGACGGCTGGCAGGTACGCATTTGCAGCTGCGTACCTGGTTCAGGATCTCGTAGCCCATGTTCGACATGGCTTCGGCAAAGCCTTGCAGCGAGGTCACGTTCTGGAAGGCGCGGGGCTTGGAGACGAAGGTGCCCTTGCCATGGATCTTGAAGATCAGCCCCTCCTTCTGCAGGTCGCCCAGCGCCTGGCGCACGGTGATGCGGCTGGCGCGAAAGCGCTCGCCCAGCTCGCTTTCCGACGGCATCTGGTGGTGCGGCGGATAGGTGCCGTCCAGGATGCGGGCGCGCAAGGCGTCCTTGATCTGCGTGTAAAGCGGCAGCGGGATCAGTGCCGGCATGGCTGCGGCGGCGGGGACGGATACCACGTTGGTCCGGGTCGTCATGGGGATCGACATAGCGTGTTATGACAAGTTGGGAACCACTATATGGACGACGCTGTGCCGGAGGAACGAAGCAATCCGGATATGCAAGGATGAAATCCGAACATGCCTGCGTGGGCCGCTCAACTCCCGTTGCCCCGCGCCGATATCCAGTCATGAACCCTGCCGTCCGCCATCCGCCGCGGCCGCAGGCAGATGACAACGACGGCGGCAAATACCACACGCACGGCACGGGAGCGCAGCATGAGCAGTTCCATGAGGGACATCGACGAACGGACCAACCTGACCAACAACAACCAGTTCGAGCTGCTGCTGTTCCGGCTTGGCGAAGCCGAGCATTCAGGCCAGACGGAGCTGTTCGGGATCAATGTCTTCAAGGTGCGCGAGATCCTGGTGATGCCGCACGTGACGACCGTGGTGGGGGCCGACCCGTCGATCCTGGGCATGGCGGATATCCGCGGCCAGGTGATTCCGGTGATCGACCTGCCCCGCCTGGTGGGCTGCAAGCCGCGCAGCGGCCTGGGCATCCTGCTGGTGACGGAATATGCACGTTCGACGCAGGGCTTCGCGGTGGAGGCAGTGGAGGAAATCGTGCGCCTGGAGTGGAACCAGGTGCATTCGGCCGAGGCCAGCGTGCGGACCGGCCACGTCACCAGCATCGCCAAGCTGGATGGGGATTCCGCGGGGGGCACGGACCCGTCGCGGCTGGTGCAGGTGCTGGACGTCGAGCAGATCCTGCGCGATGTGCTGCCGACGCGGCAGCCGGACGTGGACCCGGGCACGGTCGGCCCGCAGTTGGGCCTGCGCCCGGGCGCCAAGGTCATTGCCGCCGACGATTCGGCACTGGCGCGCGGCCTGATCGAGCAGGGGCTGAAGGCGCTGGGCGCGCCGGTGGTGATGACCAAGTCCGGCAAGGAGGCGTGGGAGCTGCTCGACCGCATCGCCGACGAGGCGGCCAGCCATGGCAGGTCAGTGCAGGACGAGGTGGCGCTGGTGCTGACCGACCTGGAGATGCCGGAGATGGACGGTTTCACCCTGACCCGCAAGATCAAGGCGGACATCCGGCTGAAGTCGCTGCCGGTGGTGATTCACTCGTCACTGTCGGGGGAGGCCAGCGAGGAGCATGTGCGCAAGGTGGGCGCGGACGCCTATGTGGCGAAATTCGTGGCCAAGGAACTGGCCGACACCATCCGCGAGGTGCTGACGCGCTGAGCGCCTGGTGGCGGAAGAATCGCAACAGGCACAAAATTCGAACGCCCGCAACCATTCCCGTAGCCCGGCGGGTTGCCTATAAAACGGGCACTCCAGTGAATTCCAGCACCGGCGCGCCCTTTGCGGTTGTCAAGAGGGGGGATATCCACTGAAGCTGTGGATAGTTCCTGTGGACAAGTCGGGCCTCCCGGCCGTGACTGACCGGAAGGCCCGACGGCGGCCGGCGTGACCTCCACGCCTGGCCGCACTCCCTGGTGCTGGCGCTCCTCGCTCCCCCTTATTTGGGTTGCTCCACCGTGCGCAGGTAGGGCTTCAGGGTCTTGAAGCCCTGCGGGTACTTCTTCTTTGCATCCTCGTCCGAGACCGAAGTCGGGATGATGACGTCCTCGCCCGGCTTCCAGTTCACCGGCGTGGCCACGGTGTGCTTGGCATTGAGCTGCAGCGAATCCAGCAGGCGCAGCACCTCGTCGAAATTGCGCCCGGCGCTCATCGGGTACACCAGCATGGCCTTGACCTTCTTGTCCGGGCCGATGATGAACACCGAGCGGATGGTGGCGTTGTCTACCGCCGTGCGCGGGCCGCTGCCGCTGGCCTCGGGGTGGATCATGTCGTAGAGCTTGGCCACGGTCAGGTCGGCATCGCCGATCATCGGATAGTTGATCGCATGGCCTTGCGTTTCCTCGATGTCCTTGGCCCAGCGCTGGTGGTCGCCGACCGGGTCGATGCTCAGGCCGATGATCTTGGTATTGCGCTTGTCGAACTCGGGCTTGAGCCCGGCCATATAGCCCAGTTCGGTGGTGCACACCGGCGTGAAGTCCTTGGGATGCGAGAACAGGATGGCCCAGTTGTCGCCGATCCACTCATGGAAGCTGATCTTGCCTTCCGTGGTGTCGGCGGTGAAATCAGGGGCTTGCTCGCCCAGTCGAATCGCCATGGTTGCGCTCCTTGCAGTTGGCGTGGTTTGGAAACGCGCGTCGCCGCGCACTGTTGCCCGCTATCCCGCTGTCTCGTTGTTCGCCCGGCCGCCTAGCGGAAGACCAGCACCGGGATCGTGCTGTGGGTCAGGACCTTGTGGGTCTCGCTGCCGATCAGCAGCGCCTGCAGCCCGCGCTTGCCATGCGACGACATCACGATCAGGTCGCAGTCGCGCTGCTGCGCGCACTGGATGATGGCCTGCCAGGGATGGTCGTCGGTGGCGGTGACGGTCTCGCAGGCCACGCCGGCCTGCGCCGCGGTGTGGCTGAGCGTGGCCAGGAAGGTATCCGCGTGGCGCGCTGCTTCTGCGGCAAAGGTGTCCTTGGTGTCCTGCAGGCTGGTCAGCCGGTAGGTCAGTACGTGGTACTCGGGAATCACATGCAGCCCGGTCACGCGGGCGCCGATGCGGCTGGCAAAGGCCATGGCGCGGGCCGCCATCGCGTCGGCGCGTGCGGAGCCGTCGGTAGGCACAAGGAGGTGCTTGAACATGATGGGCCTCCGATTGCAGAAGATTGCCGCGTCCGCCTGGGCCCATACCCCGTACGCCCGGGCGAGCCAATCCAGTATAGGAATTGAGTGGCATAAGCGACAGGGCAGACGTGGCGAATATCACGGCGCCAGCAGCAAGCCGGCGGGAATTAACATGCTGTTATCATCCAATGCACCATCATCATCCTGCACGAACCCGAGGGATTGACGCATGATCGCGCTGCGCGAAGCTTGGCTGGCCGGACTGTTCCGACGCGGCAACTGGCTGCCGAACATCGTGTCGGGCGTGATCGTCGGGGTGGTGGCGCTGCCGCTGGCCATGGCATTTGCGATCGCGTCGGGCGCCAAGCCGGAGCAGGGCCTGTACACGGCCATCGTCGCCGGGCTGGCGGTGTCGCTGTTCGGCGGCAGCCGGCTGCAGATCGCGGGGCCCACCGGCGCGTTTATCGTGGTGCTGTCCGCCGTGACCGCGCGCCACGGCATCGACGGCCTGCAGATCGCCACCCTGATGGCGGGGCTGATCCTGCTGGCGATGGGGCTGACGCGGCTGGGCAGCGTGATCCGGTTCATTCCCGCGCCGGTGATCGTCGGCTTCACGGCTGGCATCGGCGTGATCATCTTTGTCGGCCAGTGGCGCGATTTCTTTGGCCTGCCGCCGGTCGCCGGCGAGCATTTCCACGAAAAACTCTGGCACCTGCTGCAGGCGCTGCCGCAATGGCACCCGGCCACCACCGCGCTGGCGCTGGGCAGCCTGGCGCTGGTCGTGGGCGCGCCGCGCGTGCGCTGGCTGCGGCGCATTCCCGGGCCGCTGGTGGCGCTGCTGGTGGCCACCGCGGTGCAGGCGCTGTTCCGCTTTGACGGCGTCGCCACCATCGGCACCGCCTTTGGCGGCCTGCCGCGCGGGCTGCCCGTGCCCGCGCTGCCGGACATCACGCTGGCGCGCGTGCTGGAGCTGGCCGGGCCGGCCTTCACCATCGCCATGCTGGGCGCGATCGAGTCATTGCTGTCCGCGGTGGTGGCCGACGGCATGGCGGGCACGCGGCACGATTCCAACCAGGAGCTGGTCGGCCAGGGCATCGCCAATATCCTGGCGCCGCTGTTCGGCGGGTTTGCCGCCACCGGCGCCATCGCCCGCACCGCCACCAATATCCGCAATGGCGGCAACAGCCCGCTGGCCGGCGTGGTGCATGCGCTCACGCTGGTGATGGTGTTGCTGGTCCTGGCGCCGCTCGCGGCCAGCGTGCCGCTGGCGACGCTGGCCGCGATCCTGTTCGTGGTGGCCTACAACATGAGCGAGGGGCGCCAGTTCGCGCGCATGGTCCGCCGCGCGCCGCGCGCCGACGTGGCTATCCTGCTGATCACCTTCACCCTGACCGTGCTGACCGACCTGGTGGTGGCGGTCAATATCGGCGTGATCCTGGCCATGCTGCAGTTCCTGCGGCGCATGTCGGCGTCAGTGGAGGTGGCGCGCCAGGATGCCGTGGACCTGGCGCGCGAACTGGGCGATACCGGCGCCGGCCTGCCCGCGCGGATGCCGCCGGACGTGCTGGTCTACGCAATCGACGGCCCCTTCTTCTTTGGCGCCGTCGAAGCCTGCGAGCGCGCACTGGTGCAGACCCATACCGAGCCGCGCGTGCTGCTGATCCGCCTGGGCCGCGTGCCCTTCATGGACATGACCGGACTGCAGACGCTTGAGGCCGTGATCGTGACGCTGCAGAAACGCGGCGTAGCGGTGGTGCTGGCCGAAGCCAACGAGCGGGTCAGGGAAAAGCTGGCGCGCGCGGGCGTGCTGGCGGCGCTGGGGGAGGGCAACTACGTGGATTCGCTGGCGCAGGCGGTACAGCGCTGCAGCGAGCTGGCAGGCGAAGGCGAAGGCGCAGGCGAGGGCGACGCCCCGCGCTGAGTTACTTCTTCTGCCGTGCGCTGCCCGCAGGCTTGGCCTTGGTGGCGTATTCCACGCCATGCTGGGCCAGGTATTCGCGGATCAGCTGGCGCACGACCTGCGACGGTGTCAGGTCCTGCGAGGCGCACAGGGTTTCAAAGGCCTTTTTCTTGACCGGATCGATCAGGATGGTAAGGCGGGCGGTCTTGGATTCCATGAGGGTGTCCGGCTGTCCCGGCCGGTGATGGCGGCGGCGATTGGATGGGCATTATATACAGGGCAAAACAGTGCCGAGGCCAGCGGTTTTCTCCCCTCACAAACCAAAGCCTTATCTGGAGCGGCTTACAGGAAATCCCCCCGTGGCACCAGCCGGCTACCGACAACTGCCACAGGCAGCGGGGTTCAACGGCGGGCAGGAGTGGCAGTCGGGCCATCGGCTGGCCCGCGTCGCCCTTCCTGATGAGTATTCCTGACATTGGCGTGGCCCCTGCGTTACCGGGTCACCACCACTTCCACGCGCCGGTTCGCGGCACGTGCGGCGGGGGTCTGGTTATCGGTAATGGGCTCGCTGTCGCCCTTGCCGATGGCTTCGAGGCGGCCCTTGGCAACGCCATTGCCGGCGAGGTATTCGCTGACCATGGCGGCGCGCTCTTCCGACAACGCCTGGTTGGACGGGAACCGCGCGCTCTTGATCGGCTGGTTGTCGCTGTGGCCGATGACCTGCACCTTGCCTTCGACCTTGTTGATCTCGGACGCCACCTTGTTAAGCGCCGGCATTAGCGTCGCGTTGATTTCGGCCTGACCCGCGCCGAACACGGCGTCGCCCCGGAACACCACGGTGCTGCGGCGGTCGTCGTCCTTGACCGCCACCACACCGCGCGCAATCTCGTCCTTGAGCAGTTCGGCCAGGCGCAGCGCCTTCGGTGCCGGTGGCGGCGTCAGATTACCGATGGCAGCGATCTGCTGCGTCAGGTCGTGCTCCTTGAGAAGCAACTGGTATTTGTACCAGCCGGCCAGGCCGGCCAGAACCAGCGCCGCCAATACCCAGCTCATCCAGACGGGAACGCCGCGCAGGTGATGGAAGCGGCCGGGTGGGGCCGGTTCGCAGTGCGGGGACAGTTCCTTGGGCACCGGGCCGTAATGCTTGTTGAGCATATCGAGCAGGCGACCCCGGAGCGTGCGCAACTGCAGGCCGCCGTCCGCCAGTCCGCGATACCGCCCCTGAAAGCCCAGTGAGAGGATGAGGTAGTAGACCTCGATGGTGCCAATGTTCTCGGGCACTGATTCCACCAGACGGCCCAGGATCTGGAACACCTTGGTGCCGCCCTGGCGGTCCTGATGGAAGGTCGAGGCGAGAGCACTGCCCGGCCATGCGCCGAGCGAATCCGCATTGCCACCGCCCCATTCGGTGTGGCTGACCGCCTCATCCAGCGCCGTGCACAGCGCGTAATGCGCGGCGGTGGTGTGCTTGCGGTCGATGTTCAGCCGGTCGCAAATCGCCTGGAAATCCCGCAGTTCCTGTTCCAGCAGAGCACGCAGCCGCTCCACCTCGCCGCGCTCTTCCATCTTTGCCGGGATTTCAGCGAGTGCGCGCAGTAACCGTCTGGCGGCTTCGTACAGTGGATTTCGCGCGCCAGCAATTTCCGCGACCCGGGCCTCGATGGATTTTCCGGCGGGCAGCGGCGCCGCGATGGGCTCCTGCCTTTCCTGCCCTGTCACCGCCTGCCTGGCGGTGGAACCTTGCGCCGGCGGCTTCGGCTTTGGCGCGGGATCGTCCTTGTTCAGCCACGCTGTCATGCTTTACCTCGTGCTTACACGCGATTTATCGAGATGCCTGCTTCGAAGGCTTCCAAGTAGAAATCCAATTAATGCATAGCAAGGTATTCCCAAATAGACGGGAGGAGCAAATAGAAAGTCAAAGAGCCGAGCGGATGGAACAAGATAATTTTCAGCTATATCCATCCATAATTTTGAATCTAACACCCAGATTAATATTATTTTGAATATTAACCACGAAAGATATATTAATGCGCCAATCAATGCTCCTATTGTGCTATATAAAGTTGGCGGGCTCTTCCTCTCGGGTAGAATGGCAATCAGGATTCCTATGAACGCGCATATAAGCGTCAGCCATTCGGCGTAGGCTCGGATAACCATCCAGCGGTCGATACCGGCTCGACATGCGGCATCGCCAGCAGCTTCTAAGCCAAGCGCCAGCGCAGCGCCGAACAGCACTCCAACAAGGCCGTAGCCAATGATTTTTTTCCAGTTCCGCATCGTTTTCGCGTAGTTCATACGTGGTTTTCAAGGTTGATGGATTGGATTCTGTGGAACGCGAACGGGCTGTTGTCAGGCCGCACGTTTTTGCGCACTGCCCGTCATGCCGAGGTACTGGATCTTTTGGTCGCCGCCGACAAAGAAGCTGCGAGCCCAACCGTACCCGCCTGGCGCGTATTCATGGAAATTCGGTACGCGGAACCAAGCGCGGCTGTCGTGGATGTAGTTGTCAAACAGTTCGATGGCCGCCTTCTCGCGCAGAGCAAACTCGTCTACCGCTTTCGGGGCAGTGGTCGCGGTCAGATAGGAAATCATCTCCGGAGCCGGCTTGACCAGCACATCATCGATGGCGTAATAGAACCGGAGGGCGGCGGTGGAAACCAGCGCATCGGGGTCCACAAGCACAACGTTGGGTGAATCCGCTTTCGCGCGATCCGCGCGGGGCACCGCAAGATGTTCGCCAGACTTCTTGATGGTGCCGCCAACGGCGCCACCAATGGAACCGACGACTGCACCGACTATTCCACCGGGAGCGCCGGTAGCAGCTCCCTTGCCAGCGTCGTCGAGGCCGAACAGGCGCATGACAGACTCTTTGCGCACGTTCAAACTGGCCTGCTGCTCCGGATGAAGGAAGCCCAACAGCAGTTGGAATTCTTCCGCTGCCTCCAGCAAGTCGGTCCGGTCATTGGTGACAAGTTCGTCAGCGCCTTCCCCGGCGCGGCGTTCCGCAGGGTCCTTCCCGGCAGCTTCCGACATGATGTCCCACTCGCGCTTGGCAATGGCCGCTTCATTTGCCGCCGCTTTGGCTCGGATGGCGGCCATTTCCTTCATGTCATCCATTTTCTGAGGAATCGCCTGGCGCTGTCCGGAGTACGCTTGCAGCCGCGCAGCCTGGATACATAGCTCGGACTTCTCTTTGCGTAGCCGCAGAAGCTCGGGATCGTTCTGCTTGCGCCTTTCGGTTTCGAGGTCAAGGCGAATCGAGCTTCGGTCGGGTGCTGCGCGCCCATGGGCAGACCCGGCATCGGGGGCGTGCCAAGGCGCCGCGCCAAAGCCGTCCGCCCACCACGCACGTGGCAACGGGGCCGCGCCAACTGTGGTGCTGGGACATGACCTACCTGCCGGCCGAGGTCGCTGGGCGCTGGTTTTATCTGTACCTCATCCTGGACGTGTACAGCCGCAAGATCGTGGGCTTCGAGGTCCACGATCGGGACGGCGCCAACCACGCGGCGCATCTGGTCAAGCGCACGGCGCTGGCCGAGGGTATTCACGCCATGGCGACCAAGCCGGTGCTGCACGGGGACAATGGTGCTACGCTCAAGGCCACCACGGTGCTGGCGATGTTGCACTGGCTGGGCGTCAAGCCCTCGTATTCGCGCCCACGCGTGAGCGACGATAACGCCTTTGTGGAGAGCCTGTTCCGCACAGGCCAAGTACAGACCCGAGTTCCCGTCCACGGGCTTTGCCGATCTGGCCGCGGCGCGCACCTGGGCGGCGCACTTCGTCCACTGGTACAACCATGAGCACCGGCACAGCGGCATCCGCTACGTGAGCCCGGCACAGCGCCACGCCGGACAAGACGACAAGATTCTGGCCGCGCGCCACGCGCTGTATGTTCAGGCCCGTGAGCGCAACCCGCGTCGCTGGACATGCGACACGCGAGACTGGTCGCCAATCGACACGGTCACGCTCAATCCGGAGCGCGAGATTGCCGTGCCCAACAGTATCAAGCTAGGCGCAGAAAAACAGCGTTTGGCTGCATGAATGAGGCGACAACTGCCTTGACGCGCGCCGCGATCTCCCGGTAGGAAGATCGCCCAAAAACCATAGGTCTCCGGCCCATATGGCGGTACTGTGACCGTTGCACGCATTGCTTCCAAGCCGTTCTGGATGTCGCCGTCATAGGGGGACCGATCCAGCTCCCATTCGATTTCCAGCTTGGTATCGGGCTGCCATGGCTGAGGAATGCCGATGCAGCAACGCTCGCCAGCCTCACCAGGCCCGTCCTTGCCGGCGCGAATCATGTTGCCCCCGCCCCCCTCCATACCACGCGGGCCGCTAACGCTGAAACTGTGGATGTAGTCCGGTGAGTAGTTCAGGCCGCGCACGCCACCCGCATAGATGACTTCCTTGCTAGCGCCTCTAGAGGCATTGGCTGGCAGATCAGCACGCGACTCTCCCGAGCATGCGGACATGGCGCCGACCGTGCCCAGCAGCATCAGGGCGGTGAGCCATGGGTGCGCGCGCTTCCAATTCAAGCTACTTGTTTTCATTGTTGGTCTCTGCTTTCTGATTGGCCTGTCTGGCAAGTACGCGGTTCCACACATAATCCGGAATGCGTTCCATGCAGGCGTCGAAGGTGCTGCCCGCGCGCGAGCGTTCTCCCAGCCCCCGACGCACCTCGGGGTCCTGGTCGAAGTCCGCGCCATAGCGGTACGAGTATTGGCAGTAGCCCACGCGGTCGGCGGGTTCGGTGATCCGCCATGCCGCCACGCGCTTGTAACGTCCGATGAAATCCAGAAAGCGCGGCAGGTAGGGGCCGTCGCCGGGCACAGTGCCGTCGTCAATCAGGCCCGCCAGCATTTCATCTGGCTCGCAGTGCGCGACAAGATCATCCACCTGCTGCTGGCCGAGCGTGATGGCGACCGGTGCGGTCTGGACTTGCTGGCCGTTTAGCGGACCATCCACACGCTTCCACTCGGGCTCGTGACCGCGATACTTCCATTGCAGGATAGGGGCCATCAGTTTGCGTGTCGTGTCCTCGCCCCATAGGTTCATGACCGTGCGCAGGTTGCGCGGGTCGAAGTAGCGCACCATCGCGCTCAAGCCGTCGCCAAGGTCGGCGATCAGGAAATGGCGCAGGTGCGCGGCAAGCGCATCGATGCCGACTCGGCTCCAGAGCAGGGTCATGCAAGGCGCCTGCACGTCGAGTTCGTCCAGCCTGGTGAGCCAGGGCTCGCCGGCATCGGCAATCAGCGCTAGGAACAGCGAGGCGTCACCGGCGTCTTCCTCCGGCAGGCCGGCATAGACGTTGCGGTGCTCGGTGGCCTCGCGCATGAGGTTGCCGATAAGCAACGGGTGCTGCGCGCCATCGGCCAGCGCGTAGATGTACACGGGGTGTCGTTCCGCGGTCATTGGCACCCCTGTCAGCGCAGCAGCAGGCCGGTATTTCGCTTGGCCGCCTTCAGCAGGCATTCCAGGCAAACCTGCCTGATGCTCAGTTCGGTCGGAATGCTGTTCGGCCCCGTCAGCAGCTTGCTGGCGGCGTGGACCGTGAACTTGCCGTTGGTGCCGTGCTCGATGTTGCCGTCCAGGCGCAGGTAGCTGCTGCCGCCTGCCAGCAGGAGCTTCTCCTTCGCCTGGATAACAATCTCGTCGGCTGTGGCCGTGATCTTCAGCTTCGCCAGCAGGTTGATATTGTTCTTCAGCGCATGCAGGTCGATGTCGCCCATGTTGGCGACCAGTTTCATGCCCGCCTCGTATGCGAAGAGGCGCAGCGCCTTGCGCACGCTGGCAAAGAGCCCGCCGCCGGTGGTGATTGACAGGTGTTCCCCGGTAGTTAGCGCGGTGTCTGTGCAGCTGGCGATGTGGGTTGAACCGGCAGCGGTGGAAACAATGCCGGCGGGGCTGGCCGACACCAGGTGGGGGGCGGTGAACTCCTTCAGGTCGCCACCGCCCTTGATCTGCTCGTTTTGCGTCTCCAGCTTCTTCGCGATGTCCGGCTGCTCGCCGTCCTGCGCCTGGGCTTCGGTGGCCTTCTCGCCCATGGTGGCGGCAATGTCTTGGGCCTTTTCCAGCAACTGAACGACATCACGCACGTTCATGGCGTTGCCTTCGGCGTTCAGGCGCGAGAAGGTGGTGATGAGCAGGCCAAGGGCGGCGCGCAGCGCACCATGTGCGTCAGTGCGCAATTCGTAGCCTTCGCCGCGCTTGTCCTTGCGCCCCTCCCAGTCGTTGACGCGGACGTTGTGGCCCAGCGCGAGCAGGCTGCTCTGATGGTCCGACGCGACTTGCACCTGCTGCTGGCCCTGCGTGTCGTCGTAGAGCGTCTGGTTGCGGCCTTCGCCGAACAGTTCCTTGCTCTGGTAGCCGGACAGGGCGAGCTGGCTCGGCAGGTCCCACGGCGGCAGATTGAGCTGGTTGTTGATCACACCGACGATGACGGGCCGGTCCGGGTCGCCGCCCACATAGGCCACAATGACCTCCTGGCCGATGCGTGGCAGGTGCGTGTTGCCGAAGCGATCGCCCGAGGCAAAGTTGGACACGCGAATCCAGCAGGAACTGTTCTCATCGTTGTTGCCGTAGCGGTCCCAGGAAAACTCGCAGCGGACCCGGCCCCATTTGTCACACCAGATTTCCTGGTTGGCCGGCCCCGTGACCCGCGCAATGTGAGTGCCGCCGATGTAGGGCTTCTCGACCCATTCGGGCCGGAAGATCTCGCGGGTGGGCTGCGCCTCGAATTCGACCTCGCAGCGCCATTGCTGGCCGCTGCCGGCGAATTCGCCCACGTCCTCGATCAGCAGGCGCGTGTCGAAAATCAGGTACTCGCAATTGGCTTTCTTGCGCAGGAAGCGCGAGAGCGTAAAGGTGTGGCCTGCCGCCATGGAGCGGACATTGCCCTTGCCGCGCACGCGGTGCCCGTGCTGCCGGATCGCTTCCATGCGAATGCGCGCCAGCATGTCGCCTTCCGCGCGGGCATCGCTACCAGCCATGGGTTCGGCGTGGTCGCCCGGCCACGCGTACAGTTCATAGCTCGCGTGGCTGGTGTTGCGCGGGTCGTCGGCGGACACATTCAGGTCGGCGCGCGGCTGCTTGAAGTCGTGGTCGCCGTGCGCCCATTTGCCGGTAACCAGGCGGTCGTGCGCCGCGAACTGGTAGAGGTGTTCCTCGTCCACGCGGTCCGAGGACGGATACCAGCTGATGGTGTGATACGCGGGGCTGGGGATGTTCTGGAAAGCCCCGTTGCCGTCAGTCAGGACCATCCGATGATGGCCGTTCGAATGTTCGAAGAAGAACGAAATTCCCCATTCTGCGAGCAGGCGCCGCACGAACTGGTAATCTGTCTCGCCGGCCTGCAACTGATATTCGCGCTTGGGGTACTGGATATCCAGCAGGCGGCGCTCGACCGGGAAGATATAGTTGCTCAACACCGCTTCCACGATTTCCAGGACATTCATGTTCTGGTATCGCTTGAAGGTGCTGGTAAGCGTCGCCAGCCACAGCCAGGGGCGCAAGGTCAGGCGATAGAGGATGCGCTCATTCTCGTGGAATGGTCCTCGCACGTCGGTCACGAGGCCGGTAATCTCGCGCTTGCCTTGGCCGAAGCCGCCCGGCAGGCCAGTGCCGGAGCCATCCAGCTCAATGCTGACGGTCAACTCCTTGCCCTGCATGGCTTCCATGTCGAAGTCGCCTGCGGGGCCGTACAGGACGTTGCGGGAGTCGGGGGTCTTCAGTTCCAAGTCATACGCAAATAGGGAATTGATGCCTTCGATGCCCGACAGCCGGGAGAACACCAGCAGCGGCTGCCCCAGCAACTCCGGGAGGCCCTCACCGGACACGGTGACAGTACGAAATGAAGGATGGCCGACGATTACCCATGCAAGCACCCGCGAAAATGGATTGGTGGCTGCGGCAAGCAGCCAACGACTGCCCATTTTGCGAGGCAATTGCTGCGCCCGCATCAAGGACGCATCAATACATGGGGAATGATATGGAAGGTGTGTCCGGCGGAAAATCAGACGTTTCCTAGAAAAGGATCGTCTTTATTGAAATCATAATTAAGAAAATCTTAATTCATCTGAATGATTTTCATTGGCAGATGCGAACGGACGAACGAATGCCGACGTGCGGAAAAATGCTTCGCGACACCTGGGAAAAATCATGCGCTGCGGCGAGGTGTTGCATAAATCAGATTTGAGAACGAAGCTCTACCGAGCTGAGGAAATCAGGCGATGCAGACGGATTGAGGGCGGGCCAGATAGTTGACGTGGAACGGTCGATAGATAAGAAGATTCCTCTGGGAGACAGGCGAATTCCCCCCTATCCTGTCTTGCGGAATAGGGGGCGTCCAGGGTGGGTGGCAGCATTCTCAGCAGCTATCGGCCGGCCAGTGTGCCTGCTGTCGGCCAGATTTACACCGCCATCTCCAGATCCGCAATCACCGCCGCCAGAAACCGCGCCGCCTCCCCACCCGTCACCACGCGATGGTCAAAGGTCAGGCTCAGCGGCATCACCCGGTGCACCGCCGGCACGCCGCCGGCCGCCACCACTTCCTCGCGCACGCGTCCCGCACCCAGGATTGCCACGGTCGGCGGCACCACGATGGGTGCGGCATAACGCCCCGCGATCATGCCGAAGTTGGACAGCGTGATGGTGTTGCCGCGCATCTCCTCCGGCGCGATGGTGCGCGCGCGGATGTCGGCGCGCATGCGGTCCAGGCCGTGGCGCAGGTCTGCGGCATCGCGGTTGCCGACGTCGCGCAGCACGGGCACGAACAGGCCTTCAGGCAGGTCCGCCGCGATGCCGACGTCGATCTTCTTCAGCACGTGGCGGCGGGCGGTCTGGCCTTCGTACCAGGCATTGAGGCCGGGCTCGGCGCGGCAGCCGGCCACCAGGGCGCGCACCAGCCGGATGGTGACATCGGCGCCGCGCTGCCAGGCGTGGATGTCGGCGTCGTCCATGACGGTGGCGGCGGCCACTTCGGCTTGTGCACGCGCCATGTTCTGCGCCATCGCCCGGCGCACGCCGCGCAGCTGTTCCGGCGCGCCCAGCTCGGCCAGCGTGCTGGCTACCCGCTCCACGTCGGCGGCGGTGACCACGCCCTCGGGGCCGGATGCCGTGGCCATTGCCAGGTCCACCCCGAGCCGGCGCGCCAGCGCGCGCACTGCCGGCGTGGCCTTGACGCGCGCCGCCATGGCCGCGGCGGGTGCCGCGGTGCCCGGGGGCGCGGCTTCATTGACCACGTGCGTGCCGACCTGCACCGAACCCACCACGGTGCCGGCGTCGGCATCCTCGCCCGCACCCTCGACGCCGACCAGCGGCGCGCCCAGGTGGACGATATCGCCGGGCTGCGCAAACAGCTTGGCGATGGTGCCGGCATAGGGCGACGGGATTTCCACGATGGCCTTGGCCGTCTCCACCGACAGCAGCGGCTGGTCCGCGGCCACGGTGTCGCCGGCCTTGACGTGCCAGGTCACGATTTCGGCCTCCTGCAGGCCTTCGCCCAGGTCGGGCAGCTTGAAGACTCTCATCGGCACTCCTTGCCTATCGTCGGCAATTCCCGCGTTATGCCGCCATCGCCTTGCGCGCCGCGTCGACGATGCGGGCGACGCCAGGCAGGTAGGTGTATTCCAGCCGCGCCAGCGGCACCACGGTGTCGAAGCCGGTCACGCGCTGCACCGGCGCTGCCAGTGAGTAGAGGCCCGCGTCGGCCAGCTGCGCCGCGATCTCGGCGCCGAAGCCGGCGGTGCGCGGGGCCTCGTGCACGATCACGCAGCGGCCCGTGCGCGTCACCGATTCCAGGATGGTCCGCATGTCCAGCGGCTTGAGCGTGGCCACGTCGATGACCGTGGCCGTCACGCCCTCGCCGGCCAGTGCGTCCGCGGCGGCGAGCGTCTCCTGCACCATCGCGCCCCAGCTCACCAGCGTGATGTCGCTGCCTTCGCGCAGCGTGAAGCAGGTGTCCAGCGGCAGCGCCGCGCCATCGTCGGCCACTTCCTGGCGGAACAGGCGGTACAGCCGCGTGGGTTCGAGGAAGATGACCGGGTCCGGGTCGGCGATGGCCGCCAGCAGCAGCCCGTATGCGCGCGCGGGCGAGGAAGGCACCACCACGCGGATGCCGGGCATATGCGCGAACATCGCCTCCGGGCTTTCGGAATGATGCTCGGGTGCATGGATGCCGGCACCGCACGGCGAGCGCACCACCATCGGACACGACAGGCGCCCGCGCGTGCGGTGCCGCATGCGTCCGGCGTGGTTGATGATGTGGTCGACCGCCGGGTAGATAAAGCCGGTGAACTGGATCTCGGCCACGGGCTTGAGCCCCATTGCCGCCATGCCGATCGCCGCGCCGACGATGCCGCCTTCGGCCAGTGGGGTATCCATGACGCGCGCCGCGCCAAAGCGCGCCTGCAGGCCCGCGGTGGCGCGGAACACGCCGCCATTGACGCCGATATCCTCGCCCAGCAGCAGCACATCGGGATCATGATCCAGCGCATGGGCCAGCGCCAGGTTGACTGCTTCGACCAGATTGATTTCCGCCATGGTTCGCTCGCTGTGGTCGCTACGTGGAGGCGCAGGGTTCGCTGGTTAGGCGTGCGGCGCAGGGAAGCGCCGGGCAATCTCCAGCTGCGCCTGCAATTCGGCCGGCATGGTCGCGTACAGGCAGTCGAACATCGCGGCCGGATCCGGCGGCGGCATGGCCAGGTAAGTCTCGACGGCCTGCGCCACCTGCTGCGAGCAGGCCTTGACCAGTGCTTCCTCGCGCGCCGCGTCCCACGCGTGCAGCGCCAGCAGGTGCGTGCGCAGCCGCAGCAGCGGCTCTTCCTGCCAGTGCGCCTTGACGCTGGCCTCGTCGCGGTAGCGCGAGGCGTCGTCGGCGGTGGTGTGGTCGCCCAGGCGGTAGGTGATGGCCTCGATCAGCGCCGGGCCGCCGCCGGCGCGGGCGCGCGCGATGGCCTCGCCGACGCGGTGCCGCACTGCGACCACGTCGTTGCCGTCGACCTGCTCGCCGGGGATGCCGGCTGCAATGGCCTTCTGCGCCAGCGTCTGCGCCGCGGTCTGGCCGCTGCGCGGCATCGAGATTGCCCACTGGTTGTTGTTGATCACGATCACCAGCGGCGCGTGCCACGCGCCGGCCATGTTCATGCCCTCATAGAAATCGCCCTTGGAGGTGCCGCCGTCGCCCAGCAGGCAGACCGCCACGCGCGGCTCGGCGCGCAGCTGGAACGCATAGGCGGCGCCGGCCGCGTGGCAGACCTGGGTGCCGATCGGCACGCAGTTGGCAAAGTCATGCGGCGCCGCCGCAAAGCCGCTGCCGCGTTCGTCGCCGCCCCAGTACAGCAGGCTCTCGGTCATTGTGACGCCGCGCACAAACTGTGCCGCGTGATCGCGGTACGAGGGCACCAGCACGTCTTCCGGCCGCATCGCAAAGGCCACGCCCACGCCGATGGCTTCCTGGCCGAGTGCCGAGGCAAAGGTGCCGATCTTGCCGGTGCGCTGCAGCGCAATCGCTTTCAGGTCGAACTGGCGCGTCAGCACCATCGCCTGGTACAGCGGCAGCAGCGCGTCGGGGTTGCTGGCAAGGGGTGGGGGAGGAGAAGTGGGGGGGGAGGTGTCGCCCGGCGGGGCAAGGTAGCGGGTGTAGCCGATCTCAAAGCGCGCAACCGTGGACATGGCAGGTCTCTCGATGCGGTTGTCTCGACAGGATCCGCTGGGACGGCCGCGAGGATCTTCGCAGCTATCCGCAGCAATGATCGCGTTGTGATCCCTGCCGTGCTTTTTGGGCGCGGGGGACTTGAGCTTGAGTGTAGGGCATTTGCGCGGCGCGCGCGGCGCAAAATTGTCTTGCTGCGCACAATGCGCGCGACAGCGGCCCCCAAACGCAAGAAAGCGCCTGGCGGCGCTTTCTTGCTGGCGAGAGCGCGGTGGCTCAGCGTTGGTACGGCGGCTGGACGAAGCCCGCAAAACGCTGCTGCGTCACGGCCTTGAACTCCGCCGACTCGTAGGCTTCGCGGATGTCCTTGACGAAGGGCTTGTTCAGGTCCGCCGTCTTCACTGCGACCAGGTTCATGTAGTAGTCGGGGATCTTTTCCAGCGCCAGCGCCGAGGTCAGCTTCAGGCCCGAGGCGAGCGCATAGTTGCCGTTGACGAAGGCATAGTCCACGTCGTCGAGCGAGCGCGGCAGCTGGGCGGCTTCCAGCTGGATCAGCTTGAGCTTGTGCGGGTTGGCGTCGATGTCGCGCTCGCTGGCGCGGATCGGGTCGGTGCCCGGCTTGAGCGTGACCCAGCCGATCTGCTGCAGGATGGCGATGGCGCGCGCCAGGTTGGTGGGATCGTTCGGCAGCGACACGGTATTGCCGGGCTTCACCTCGGCCAGCCCCTTGTGCTTGCGGCTGTAGATGCCGATCGGTGCGGTCGGCACCTGGATCACGTCGGTCAGCGCCAGCTTGCGGTCGGCCGAGAACTTCTTCAGGTAGGCCACGTGTTGGAACGCATTGGCGTCGATGGCGCCGTCGGCCAGCGCCAGGTTGGGCTGCACGTAGTCGCTGAACTCAATGATGGTGACCTTGTAGCCGCGCTTTTCCAGCACCGGCTTCACGCCATAGCGGATCTGGTCGGCGTAGGGGCCGGCGGTTGCGCCGAAGCGGATTTCCTTCTTGTCCGGATCGGCCGCGCCCGCACCCTGAATCACGCCCAGTGCCAGCACCGCTGCCGTCAGCCGTGCGACCAAGCCGATTTTCCCGTATTGCATCTGATGCTCCCCGTTATGTTGTTGGAGGCCGGCAGCGTCCCGCCGCGGCGTCGGCTCATTGTATGGAAAGGCAGGCAATAGGCGAACGAGTTATTCCGCATGGTCATATGCCACTGGTGAATAAGGGCGCCGGCGCCTGGCTGCACTACGCTGAAGGACAGCGTCACCCGTTTTGGAGGCGGCCATGCCCGAACAACTTACCCGGCATCCCGAAGTCACGATCCAGGTCTTGCGCAGCGCCGGGGCCAGCTGCGGCGAGGGCGCCCCGCAGACCATCCTCAAGGCCTGCCCGCGCGAGCGCTTCTGCAAGCTGCCGGGCGGGGAGATCTGCGTGTATGGCCTGGACGGGGCGCAGGCGATGACGCAGTTCACGGCTGCCGACTGGCAGTCGCTCGCGCCCCTTGCGCGGGGCCGTGCAGATGCGGCCGCCGCGACGGGCTGGGAGGGGACCACTGCCGCGGTGTTCATTGCCGGGCTTGCCGCCGGTGCGCTGGCAGCCGCGGCCCTGGCGCGCTGGCGGCGCCGTGGTTGACGGAGCGGCGCTGGCACGGTGTTTGCGGCTTTCCCAGGTCATGACAGCGATGCAGTCCGCCTCCAATCGTTTCCGCCGGCCAGGACACGGCGCAGAGCGGCGCCTGTCGTGCGGGCTCGGTGCGATCCCGTGCGCGCGCGAAAGCGCAGTGCCGGAAACTTTTATCCTGTTTGAAGCCGACGCAGGTCAGAAATTGCATGCCGGGCTGGCGCACGCAGGCCTGCATTCCAGCACATTCCTGCCGCGGCCGGCCTTGCCGCGCGCGTCGACGATGGGAGGCGCGCAATGATGGGCGCGACGACCTTCTCGGCCATCCGCCAGCACGCGCACTGGCCCGCGTGGCGCCGTGCCATCGGCATCCTGTTCATTGCCGCGGTGCTGGCGCTGATCGCGCGCAAGCTGGGCGCCATCGACTGGGACGCGGTGCTGGCCGCGCTGCGCGGCTTCAACGCCCGCACGCTGGCGCCGGCGGCGGCCTTCGTTGCGCTGAGCGGCTTGCTGTACAGCCAGTTCGACCGCCTCGGCTGCCACTATGCCGGACACCCGTTGCCGGCGCGGCGGGTGATGGCGATCTCTTATGTCAGCTACACGCTCAGCCTCAACCTCGGGGCCACGCTGGGGGGCGCGGGCGTGCGTTATCGCCTGTACACGCGCGCCGGGCTGACCCTGCCGCAGATCTGGAGCCTGTTCGTGGTGGTGGTGAGCAGCAACTGGCTCGGCTATGCCTTGCTGGCGGGGGGCATCCTGGTGGCGCAGTTGGTGGTGCTGCCGCCGGAGTGGGGTATTCCCGCGGCGCTGACACGGGTGCTGGGCGCGCTGATGCTGGCGGTGCCGGCTGCCTACCTGGCTGCCTGTGCCGCCTGGCACGGCCGCCACCGGACCGTGCGCGACCATGATATCTACGTTCCGTCGGTGGGCTTCGCGGCGCTGCAAATCCTCTTGTCGGCGGCCCACTGGATGGCGATGGCGGCGATCCTGTATTCGCTGCTGCATACGCACGCGGGGTACTTCACGGTGCTTGGGGTGTTGCTGGCGTCGGGGCTGGCGGGGGTGGTGGTACGGGTCCCGGGGGGCCTAGGCGTGATCGAGACCGTGTTCCTGACGATGCTGGGCGGGCAGGTGCCGCACGGGCTGCTGCTGGCGGCGCTGATTGCGTATCGCGCGATGTATTACCTGATTCCGCTGATGATCGGGTCGATCGGCTACTTTGTGCTGGAGGCGCACGGCAAGCGTGGTGGGGGGTAGGTTGTGCTGGCGGTATGCCACCGCCTGCCCTCACCCCCTGCCCCTCTCCCGCCAGCGGGAGAGGGGAGCAAACCAGCGGGTCGCTCTGACGTCTGTAGCCTCGGCTCAAGCCGCCGCCAACGCCCGATCCAGGTCCTCGATCAGATCATCGATATGCTCGATGCCGACCGACAGCCGCACCATGTCCTCACTGACGCCAGCCGCCTTCAGTTCATCCGCATTGAGTTGCCGATGTGTGGTCGACGCGGGATGCGTGGCCAGCGACTTGGCATCGCCGATATTGACCAGCCGCGTGAACAGCTGCAGCGCGTCCAGGAAGCGCGCACCGCCTTCGCGGCCGCCTTGCTTCAGGCCGAACGACAGGATGCCGGGACCGCGCCCGCCCAGGTACTTCTGCACCAGCGCGTGGTCGGCGTGGTCGGGCAGGCCGGCAAAGTTGACCCAGTCCACCTTGGCATGCTGCTGCAGGTGGCGGGCGATCGCCAGCGCGTTCTCGGTGATGCGGTCCAGCCGCAGCGCCAGGGTCTCGATGCCCTGCAGGATCAGGAAGGCATTGAACGGCGACAGCGCCGCGCCGGTATTGCGCAGCGGCACCACGCGCGCGCGGCCGATATAGGCGGCCGGGCCCAGCGCCTCGGTATAGACCACGCCGTGGTAGGACACGTCGGGCTCGTTCAGGCGCTTGAAGCGCTCCTTGTGCTTGGCCCAAGGGAACTTGCCGCTGTCGATGATGGCGCCGCCGACGCTGTTGCCATGGCCGCCCAGGTACTTGGTCAGCGAATGCACAACGATGTCCGCGCCATGCTCGAACGGCCGGCACAGGTAGGGCGACGGCACCGTGTTGTCGACGATCAGCGGCACGCCGTGGTTGTGCGCCACGCGCGCAATGGCTTCGATATCGACCACGTTGCCGAGCGGGTTGCCCACCGACTCCACGAAGATGGCCTTGGTGCGCGCGTCGATCAGGTCGCCGAAGCTGGCCGGGTTGCGGCCATCGGCAAAGCGGGTCTCGATGCCGGACTGCGGCAGCGTGTGCGCCAGCAGGTTGTAGGTGCCGCCATAGAGCTGGCTCGACGAGACGATGTTGTCGCCGGCCTCGGCAATGGTCTGGATGGCGTACGTGATCGCCGCCATGCCGGACGCCAGCGCCAGCGCGCCCACGCCGCCCTCGAGCGCGGCCAGGCGCTGCTCCAGCACGTCGTTGGTCGGGTTCATGATGCGGCTGTAGATATTGCCGGCCACCTTCAGGTCGAACAGGTCAGCGCCGTGCTGGGCGTTGTCGAAGGCGTACGCCACCGTCTGGTAGATGGGCACGGCCACCGCGCGCGTGGTGGGATCTGGCGAATAGCCGCCATGGACGGCCAGGGTTTCGAGTCTCATCTTCTTCTCTCTTGTTCTCGCTGTTGGGTGCCGGACCGGCGCGCCGGGGCAGTGCCTGCCATGGCGCCGGGCATGCCGAGCGGTGCGCCGCGCGGGCGCACCAGGCCGTGCGATGGTACCAGCCGGCCCGCGCACGCCCCTGCGGCGTGGCCGCTATGGTTGCCGACGGCGCTCGCGCGAGGCAAGGAAACTTATTGCATTTGGATATGCGCGGCGCCGCGGCGCAGGGGTCATGCCCCGACCGCGAGCGGCGCTTCGGCCTGCCGCCAGCGCAGGTTCTCCGGCCGGCGTAGCCCCAAGTGCTCGCGCAGCGTGGCGCCCGTATAACGCTCGCGGAACAGCCCGCGCCGGCGCAGTTCCGGCAGCACCAGTTCGATGAAGTCATCGAGCCCGCCCGGCAGCCAGGGCGGCATGACATTGAAGCCATCGGCGGCCTCGCTCTCGAACCACGGCTGCAGCTGGTCGGCGATGGACTGCGGCGTGCCGTGGATCGACCAGTGGCCGCGCGCGGTGGCCACGCGCAGGCACAGCTGACGGATGGTGAGCCCCTCGCGCCGGGCCAGGCCGGTAACCAGCTGGAAGCGGCTCTTGGCGCCGTTCGGTTCGGCCAGGTTGTCGGGCAGCAGGCCGTCCAGCGGATAGCCGCTCAGGTCGATCCCGCCCAGGTGCTGCGACAGCAGGGCCAGCCCCACCGACGGATGGATCAGGCTTTGCAGCGCTTCGAATTTCTCCTGCGCCTCGGCCTCGCTGCGGCCCACCACCGGGAACACGCCAGGCAGGATCTTGAGCTGGTCGGGCGTGCGGCCATAGCGCGCGAGCCGCGCTTTCAGGCCGCGATAGAAGGCCTGCGCATCGGCCAGCGACTGCTGCGCGGTGAAGATGACCTCGGCGGTGCGTGCCGCCAGCTCCTGCCCGGCCTCGGACGAGCCGGCCTGCACGATCACCGGATGGCCCTGCGGCGGGCGCGGGACGTTGAGCGGCCCGCGCACCTGGAAGTGCGCGCCGCGATGGTCCAGCGTGTGCAGCTTGTCCGCATCGAAATGCCGGCCGCTGTCCTTGTCGTACAGGAAGGCATCGTCCTCCCAGGTGTCCCACAGCCCGGTGACCACGTCGACGAACTCTTCGGCGCGGGCGTAGCGGTCGGCGTGCGCGGGATGACGTTCGAGGCTGAAGTTGCGTGCTTCGGCATCCGACCACGACGTCACCACGTTCCAGCCCGCGCGACCGCCGCTGAGGTGGTCGAGCGAGGCGAACTTGCGCGCCACGTGAAAGGGCTCGTTGTAGGTGGTGGAGACGGTTGCCACCAGGCCGATGCGCTGCGTCACCGCCGCCAGGGCCGACAGCAGCGTCAGCGGCTCGAAGGGGGCGGGGCGCGCGGGGGGCGGGGGGGGGGGGTCGAAGGTGGCGGCGCGCGCGGTGCGCGGCAGGGTGGCATCGTCCATGCCGCGGATGGCGACGCCGTCCGCCAGGAACAGCGCATCGAATCCCGCGGCCTCGGCGCGCTGCGCCAGCGCGATGTAGTGCGCCAGGTTGCGCCCGGCATCGGCCTGCGCGCCCGGATGGCGCCACCCGGCGACATGGTGCCCGGTGGCCTGGAGAAAGGCGCCCAGATGCAGCTGGCGCGGCGGCTTTTGCTGTGGCATCGATCGTGCTCCCCGGAAGAAACTGGCTGGATCAGGCCGCTTGCCGTTGCGCGGCACCGGCGGACTGGTTGGCCGGCGCCGCGCTTTCGCTGCGCACGCCCGCCTTCACCGCCTTGCTGCGGCGGCCATCCACACCGACTGGTATATCGCCGGCCACGGTGGCCCGGCGCACCACGCGGTGCGCGTCGCCATAGTCGTTGATGGCGTAGTGCTGGGTGGCGCGGTTGTCCCAGATGGCGACGTCGCCCGCGCGCCAGCGCCAGCGCACGGTGTTCTCCAGCCGGTGCACATGGCCCTGCAGCACGGCAATCAGGTGCGCTGAATCGGCCGACGAGTAGTCCAGCAGCTTCTTGACGAAGTGGCCCAGCACCAGCGTGCGTTCACCGGTTTCCGGATGCACGCGCACCACCGGGTGCTCGGTCTCGTAGAGCGCCGAGGTGAATACCTTGCGGTAGCGCTTCAGCCCTTCGTCGCTGGGATTGACGCGCGTGGCCGCGTAGTCGTAGTCGTTGGTGTGCAGCGCCCACAGCTTGTCGGCCAGTTCGCGCAGCGGCTCGGGCAGGTCCTGGTACGCGGCGGCGGTGTTGGCCCACACCGTGTCGCCGCCGGCGGCGGGCACGGTCACGGCGCGCAGCACCGAGACCGCGGGGTAGGCCAGGTCGAAGGTCACGTCGGTATGCCAGGAGTTGGCGCGGCCGCCGTGCTGCGAGTCCAGCTCAAGCAGCTGCGTGCCGTCGCGCGAGGGCACGGTCGGGTGCGGCACGGTGTCGCCGAACAGGCGCGCAAAGCCCTGCTGCGCGGCATCGTCCAGATGCACCTGGTCGCGGAAGAACAGCACCTTGTGCCTGAGCAAGGCTGCGCGGATGGCGGCGAAGGTGGCGGGCGGCAGGTCGCCGTGCAGCGCGACGCCGCGGATCTCGGCGCCGATGCGGCCGGCAACCGGGTGGATGTCCAGCTGGACGGTCTGGTCTTGCGTGGCGTTGGCTTGGGTCATCACGAAGCTCCGGGGATGTAAGAGGGTTGGGTCAGGCGAGTTCAGGTTCGGGGGCCCGCTGCACGACAGGCTCCTGCCCGGCGAATTCGCGCAGCACGGCATCGCGCGCCCGCGCGAAGGGAAGCCCGGCGCGTTCGCGCGGATGCGGCAGGTCCACCGGCAGGATGCGGCGGATGCGGCCGGGCCGGGGTTCCATCACCACCACGCGGTCACCCAGGAAGACGGCTTCCTCGACGTCGTGGGTGACCAGGATCATGGTGATGCCCTCGGCCTGCCAGATGCGCTGCAGCTCCTGCTGCAGGTAGGCCCGCGTCATCGCGTCGAGCGCGCCGAAGGGCTCGTCGAGCAGCAGGATCTCGGGGCGCGTCACCAGTGCCCGCGCAATTGCCACGCGCTGCGACATGCCGCCGGAGAGCTGGTGCGGATAGGCCTGCTCGAAGCCGCGCAGGCCAACCAGCGCGATATGCTCGGCCACGTTGCGGTCTTTCTCCGCGTCGCTGCCCGGCGTGTTGAGCAGCGCCAGCCGGATGTTCTGTTCCACCGTCAGCCACGGGAACAGGCGATGCTCCTGGAACACGATGCCGCGCTGCAGGCTGGTGCCCGATACGCGCTTGCCGTCCAGCAGGATCTCGCCGCGGTAATCCTCTTCCAGGCCCACCACCAGCCGCAGCAGCGTGGACTTGCCGCAGCCGCTGGCGCCGACGATGCTGACGAACTCGCCCGGGGCGATGGTCAGGGTGATGTCCTCGAGCGCGGGCAGCGCCCGGCCCTCGACTTCGTACTGCTTGTGCAGGTGCGCGATGCTTAGCGTGCCGGCATGTGGCATTTGTGGTCTCCGTTCAATAAGGGGCAGCGTGGCTCAGCCCGCGGCCACCGAGCGCCCGCGCCAGGCAAGCAGGCGGGATTCGATGCGGCTGGCGATCCAGTTCAGCGTGAAGCCGACCAGGCCGACCACGATCACGCCGAAAATCACCAGGTCCATCCAGAAGTTCTCGCGGCCGTCGGTCATGGTGTTGCCGATGCCCTTGCCGGATACCAGCAGGTACTCCGCGCCGAGCGTCGCCAGCCACGCATAGATCAGCCCCAGGTGGATGCCGGCGAAGATCGACGGGGCCGCCGACGGCAGCACCACGCGCCACAGCACCTGGGTCCGGTTGAAGCGCAAGACGCGCGCAACCTCGAGCAGGTCGGCTGGCACGGCGCGGATGCCTTCGAAGGTGTTCAGCACCACCGGGAAGAATGCGGCCAGCGACAGGAACACCACCTTGGCGGCATCGCCCAGCCCGAACCAGACCGAGATCAGCGGGATCCATGCAAACAGCGAGATCTGCTTGACGGTGTGAAAGCTCGGGCCGACCAGGCGTTCGAACAGGCGCGACAGGCCCAGTGCCGTGCCGAACACCAGCCCGGCGCTGGCGCCGATGGCAAAGCCGGCGAGGTCGCGCCACAGGCTGGCAGCCAATGCCGTGGCCAGCGCGCCGCTCTGCACCTGGCGCACCGCGGTGTCCCAGACGCTGGAGACTGGCACCAGCAGCGGCGAAGTGGTCCAGCCAAAGCGCACGGCGGCCCACCACAGCGCGAGCAGCGTGAGCGGCAGCACCCAGCCGCGCAAGGCGCGGGGCAGGCGAATACGGGGGCGGATAGCGGAAGTGGTCATCGCGGCCTCGCCTCAGAAGCCCGGCTTGCGCCAGCGCAGCACCGCGCCTTCGGCCAGCGCCAGCGTCTTGTCCAGCGCAAAACCCACCACGCCCACCACCACCACGGCGGCCAGCACCATGTCGAGTTGGAACAGCTGGCGCCCGTAGACGATCATGTAGCCCAGCCCCTCGGACGAGGCTAGCAGCTCCACCACCACCAGCGCCAGCCACGCGTGCGTCAGGCCGTAGCGCACGCCGTTCCACACCGGCGCGGCCGCGGCGGGCAGCACCACGCGCGACAGCGTCTGCCAGCGCGTGAGCTGCAGCACCCGCGCCACTTCCAGGTAGCGGGTCGGCACGCTGCCGATGCCCTTGTACGTGTTCAGCGCCACCGGCACGAAGGCGGCCTTGGCGATCAGGATCACCTTGAGCGCCTCGTCGATGCCGACCAGCAGCATCAGCAACGGCAGCCAGCCCAGCACCGGCACCTGGCTGAAGGCCTTGAAGGTCGGGTAGACGTAGTCGCGCAACGTCGGCGACAGGCCCATGGCCGCGCCCAGCGCCAGGCCGCCGGCCAGCCCCACGGCAAAGCCACCGGCCACGCGCAGCGCGCTGATGGCCAGGTTGGCCTGCAGTTCACCGCTTTGCCAGAGGTCGGCCAGTGTGCGTGCGACGTCTTCGGGTGCGGGCAGCACCTGCGGCGGAATCCAGGCATTGCGGGCGGCCACATACCAGACCAGCAGCAGCGCCAGCGGCACCGGCCAGGCCAGCAGCCAGCGCGTGGCATCCTGCCAGCGCAGTGGCTTGCGCGGGGAAGGCGCGCGCGGCGCCGCGGCGGCGGGCAGTGAAAGCGATTCGGCGACGGACATGGTGTCAGGCTCCCAGGATCTTGCCGTTGGGTTGGTAGACGGGCCAGTAGCTCTGCAGGCTTAGGTCGTTGAGAGCCGCCCTTAGGAAGCGCTGGTCGATCCACTGGTCCACGTCAAAGCGCGCACGGCTCAGCTTGAAGCGATAGGCCTGCTCGACCGCATCCTTGTAGCGGCTGACCAGGAAAGGATCGAAATTCGGGTTCAGCCGCACCCGCAAAGGCTCGCCGTCGAAGTCCTCCTTCCAGTGGTCATAAGGCGTGCCCGCACGCGCCCAGGTGCGCAGCACTTCTTCTCGATGGCTCTCGTCCGAGGCCCACCGCGCCGCCTCGACCGCGGCCTTCACCAGGTGCTGCGTGGCCTCCGGATAGCGCCCGGCAAATTCGTCGCTCACCAGCACGTGGCTTTGCCGTGTGTAGATCGGCGACTGGTTCTTGCTGGAATACAGGATGCGCACCGCGCCCTTGTCGCGCAGGCGCAGGATGTCCATGGCGCCGATGGCGGCGTCGATGTCGCGCGTGGACAGCGCCGCCAGGTAGCCGGCCGTGTCCAGGTTCAGCAGGCGCAGGTCCTTGTCCGACAGCCCGTTCGCTTCCAGCAGGCGCAGCGCCGGCAGATGCATGTTGGTGCCCTTGAACAGCGACACGCGCTTGCCGCGCAGGTCGCTGACCGTCTTCAGCGGCGAATCGGGTGGCACCCCCACGTAGATATTGGCGCGCACGCCGGTGGCCAGCACCAGCCGCGTCTTCAGGCCCGCGGAGCGCGCCACGATGGACGGCAGGTCTCCTTGCAGCGCAAAGTCGAGCTGGCGGTTGGCCAGCGCCTCGTTGACGGCGGGGCCGGCGCCCTTGAAGAAAAACCACTCCACGCGCGTGCCGGTTGGCTTGAACGATTCCTCCAGCCAGCCGCGCGCATGGGCAATCGCCAGCGAGCTGCCGGCAAAGCTGGGCGGGGTTCCGGTGGCGGGCTGGGCCACGCCGACGCGGATCACGTCAGGCCGCGCGGCCGGGCTGGCGCTGAACGCGGACAGCGGCGACAGCGACGCGGCCATCCCCAGCCCGGACCAGGCCGCGCAGCGCAGCAGCTCGCGGCGGGTCAGCGTGGGTGCAGCGGTGGCATCGGGGCGCGGGGTCGTCATCATGCAGACCTTCTTGAAGTGGAGGACGGCTCCACGATAAGCGGCGCTGCGCGCGGACCTGAACGAATCATTCCGGCTTTGGTTATCGGCCCCGCGCATATGGCGCGCAGCGCGGCGTTGGCATATCGGCATGCATTCTTCTTCGTTGGCCGAGTGCCGGTGCTGTCCTACAGTCTGCGCATTTTGATCGCTACCAGACTGACCACGCCCTCACGATGAGCAATGACCTGACTTCCGGCCGCCGGCGCTTCCTGCAGCGCGGGGCGGTGCTGGGCGCCGCCGCGGCCGGCGCCGCTACTGCGGCGCGCGCTGAACCCCTGACGGTTGCGCCGTGGACACGCACGCCGGGCGAGCCCGTGCTGTGGCATGCGTACGGCCAGCCGTCGCCGTTCGAGAAAGACGTGGTGCGGCGCAGCCGCAGCGCGGCGCCGCTGCCTGGCGCCAACTCGTCGATGACGCCGCTGCAGGACCTGCGCGGCATCATCACGCCGACCGGGCTGGTGTTCGAGCGCCATCACGCCGGCATCCCGCTGATCGACCCGGCGCAGCACCGGCTGGCGGTGCACGGGCTGGTGGCGCGCCCGCGCATCTTCACCATGGACGACCTGGTGCGCCTGCCGTCGGTGTCGCGCATCCATTTCCTGGAGTGCTCGGGCAACACCGGACGCGAGTGGAAGGCGCCCGGTGCGAAGTCGGTGCAGATCAGCCACGGCTTGTTGTCTTGTTGCGAATGGACCGGCGTGCCGTTGTCCGTGGTGCTGGACGAAGTCGGCGTAGCGCCGGAAGCAGCGTGGGTGCTGGCCGAGGGCGCCGATGGCGCAGCCATGACGCGCAGCGTGCCGCTGGCCAAGGCGCTGGAAGACGCGCTGCTGGTCTATGCGCAGAACGGCGAGATGCTCCGGCCCGAGCACGGTTATCCGCTGCGGCTGTTCCTGCCGGGCTACGAAGGCAACATGTCCATCAAGTGGCTGCGGCGCCTGAAGCTGGGGCGCGCGCCGTTCATGTCGCGCGAAGAGACTTCGAAATACACGGATTCCCTGCCCGACGGCAGCGCGCGGCAGTTCACCTTCCTGATGGACGTGAAGTCCGTGATCACCTTCCCCGCGCCGGATCACAAGCTGCGTGAGCGCGGGTTCTATGAGATCTCGGGCCTGGCGTGGTCGGGTCACGGGCGGATCCGCCGCGTCGAGGTGTCGGTCGACGGCGGCCGCAGCTGGCGCGAGGCGCAGTTGCAGGAGCCGGTGCTGGACCGCGCGCTGGTGCGCTTCCGTCTGCCGTGGCGCTGGGATGGCGGGCCAGCTTCGCTGGAGAGCCGCGCCATCGACGAAGCCGGCAACGTCCAGCCCACGCCGGACCAGCTGGTTGCCGCGCGCGGCGTGGCTTCCACCTATCACTACAACGCGATCCAGCGCTGGCGCGTGGCCGCGGACGGGAGCATTGCCAATGCGCGCGCTTGAACGATTCAGCAGTACCGTCGCGGTGCTCGCGCTGGCCTGCACCGCGCAAGCGGCCGTTGCGCAGACCTATGGCATAGGCCGCCCCGCCAGCGAGCGCGACCTTGCCGCGTGGAATATCGACGTAACCCCGGACGGCACGGGCCTGCCGCCGGGCAGCGGCACGGTCGCGCGGGGCCAGCAGGTCTATGCGCAGCACTGTGCCGCATGTCACGGCGTCAATGGCGAAGGCAAGCCGGCCGATGCGCTGGTGGGCGGGCAGGGCACGCTGAAGGACGCCGCCAGGGGCAAGGACCCCGTCAAGACCATCGGCAGCTTCTGGCCCTATGCGACCACCGTATTCGACTTCATCAACCGCGCCATGCCCTACAACGCGCCGCAGAGCCTGGCGCCGGACGAGGTCTATGCCGTCACCGCGTGGCTGCTGCACAAGAACGGCATCCTGCCCGCAGATGCGGTGCTTGACGCGCGCACGCTGCCGCAGGTGAAGATGCCGAACCGCGATGGCTTCGTCGCCGACGCGCGCCCGGATACGGCCAACGTGCCGTGCCGCAGCGGTTGCCCCGGCAAGCCCTGATGGCCTGCCAATGTCGAGACATGGATATGCGATAAGCGGATAAGGGCCAGCGATATGATTCGTTGACCGTGCAATGGCCGGCTCTCTACAGTGCAAGCTTGTACGCGGCATCCCGGATGCCGCATCGGCTTCCCCCGTATGCCAGAGCTTGCCATGACGACCGCAACCGCCCACGCCAGTGTTTCGCGCCAGCAGAGCGCGCCGCTTTCCACCGCATTGTCCGCAGACGCGGGCAACTTCGAGATCCGTCCGCTGGACGCGCCGCTGGGCGCGGAAGTGATCGGGCTCGACTTGTCGCAGCCGCTGTCCGACGCGGATTTTGCCCGCATCCATCGCGCCGACCTCGACTACCACGTGGTGGTGTTCCGCGACCAGCAGATCACGCCGGCGCAGCAGATCGATTTCAGCCGCCGCTTCGGGCCGTTGCAGATCCACGTGCTGCACCAGTTCCAGCTGCCGGGCCATGCGGAAGTGCTGGTGGTGTCCAACGTGGTCGAGAACGGCAAGCCTATCGGGCTGGGCGATGCCGGCCACTTCTGGCATTCGGACCTGTCGTACAAGGAAAAGCCCAGCCTCGGTTCGCTGCTGCATGCGCGCGAGCTGCCCGCCGAGGGAGGCGACACGCTGTTCGCCAACATGCACCTGGCCTGGGACACGCTGCCGGCGGCGCTGCAACGCGCCGTCGATGGCCTGCAGGCCGAGCACACCTACCTGGCGCGCTACGCCGAGCTGCAGCAGCGCAGCCCGTGGCGGCCCAACCTGACGCCGGAGCAGATCGCGCAGGTCAGGCCGGTGCTGCAGCCGGTGGTGCGCACCCATCCGGAAACGGGGCGCAAGGCGCTCTTTGTCAGTGAGCACTTCACCACCCGCATCGTCGGCCTGCCCGAGGATGAAGGCCGCGACCTGCTGGACCAGTTGTTCGCGCACAGCGTCAAGCCCGCCCACATCTACCGCCACCAGTGGCAGCCACATGACCTGGTGTTCTGGGACAACCGCTCGCTGCTGCATCTTGCCGCGGGCTGTCCGCCGGAACTGCGGCGCGTAATGTACCGCACCACCATCGAAGGCGACGTGCCGCGCTGAAGGCGGCAACGGTATCGCAAGTCATCCCAGGGCGCTCGCAGCGGCGAGCGCCGATCCACCATATTCCCCGGAGTCCTGATCATGTTCACTCGTTTTTCCCGCAAGCTCGGCCTGCTGGCGCTGAGCGCCGGCCTGGCCATCACCGGCGCCGCGCACGCAGAAGGCAAGCTGCGCATCGCCGAGCAGTTCGGCGTGGTCTACCTGCTGCTCAACGTGGCGCGCGACCAGCAGCTGATCGAGAAGCACGGCAAGCAGCAGGGTGTCGACATCAAGGTCGAATGGACCCAGCTGTCGGGCGGCGCCGCAGTCAATGATGCGCTGCTTTCCGGTGCCATCGATATCGCCGGCGCCGGCGTGGGCCCGCTGCTGACGCTGTGGGACCGCACCCACGGCAAGCAGAACGTGCGCGGCGTGGCGTCGCTGGGCAACTTCCCGTACTACCTGGTCAGCAACAACCCCAAGGTGAAGTCGATTGCCGATTTCACCGAGAAGGACCGCATCGCGCTGCCGGCGGTGGGCGTGTCGGTGCAGTCGCGCGTGCTGCAACTGGCTGCGGCCAGGCAATGGGGCGACAAGGAATACAACCGCCTCGACAAGTGGACCGTGGCGGTGCCGCACCCGGATGCGGCCGCGGCGATCATTTCCGGCGGCACCGAGATCACCGGCCACTTCGGCAATCCGCCGTTCCAGGAGCAGGAACTGGCGGGCAACCCCAACGCGCGCATCGTGCTGAATTCGTATGACGTGCTGGGCGGCCCGAGTTCCTCCACGGTGCTGTACGCGACCGAGAAATTCCGCAGCGACAACCCCAAGACCTATCGCGCCTTCGTCGATGCGCTGGCCGAGGCCGCGGCGTTCGCCACCGCCAATCCGGAAGCCGCCGCCGATATCTACCTGCGCCAGAGCAAGGCCAAGACCGACCGCGCGCTGCTGCTGCGCGTGCTGAAGAACCCGCAGGTGCAGTTCCGAGTGGCGCCGCAGAACACCTTTGCGCTGGCCGCTTTCATGCACCGTGTGGGCGCGATCCGCAACCAGCCCAAGTCCTGGCAGGACTATTTCTTCCAGGACCCGGTCACCGCGCAGGGGAGCTGAGCATGGCCACCCACAACCTGCGCGTGGTGTCGGACCGCGCCACGCCCTTGCTGCAGGTCGACGGCGTGTCGCTGGAATACCGCACGCCCGAGCGCATCGTGCGCGCGACCCATCGCGTCAGCTTCGACGTGCATGCCGGCGACCGCTTCGTGCTGCTGGGCCCGTCCGGCTGCGGCAAGTCCACGCTGCTGAAGGCGGTTGCCGGGTTCGTTCCGCCCAGCGAGGGCGAGATCCGGCTCGAAGGCCGGCGTGTGCTGCAGCCCGGCCCGGACCGCATCGTGGTGTTCCAGGAGTTCGACCAGCTGCCGCCGTGGAAAACGGTGGTGCAGAACGTGATGTTCCCGCTGCGGCAGGCGCGCAAGCTGTCGCGGGCGGAGGCGCGCGAGCTGGCGCTGGACAGCCTGCACAAGGTGGGGCTGGCCGATTTTGCCGATGCCTACCCGCATACGCTTTCGGGCGGCATGAAGCAGCGCGTGGCGATCGCGCGCGCGCTGGCGATGCGCCCCAAGGTGCTGCTGATGGACGAGCCCTTTGCCGCGCTGGACGCGCTCACGCGCCGGCGCATGCAGGAGGAGCTGCTGGCGCTGTGGGATGACGCGGCCTTCACGCTGCTGTTCGTCACGCATTCGATCGAAGAAGCGCTGGTGGTGGGCAGCCGCATCCTGCTGCTGTCGCCGCACCCGGGCCGCGTGCGCGCGGAACTCAACAGCCACCAGTTCAGCCTGGCCAGCCAGGGCGGCGCCGAATTCCAGGCCGCCGCGCAACGCATCCATACCTTGCTGTTCGACGAGCCTGCCGCCGAGGCCGCGCCGCGTGCGCGCAGCGCGGCGGGCCGCTGAACCGGGACATCGCATCATGACGCAACCGACACTGACACTGGCCGACACGCTTCGGCCCGAATACGAGCGCGAGCCTGAACCCTTCACCGAAGCCCCGCTTGCGCGCGCGCTGCCGTGGCACCAGCGCCTGTGGCAACACGGCTGGCTGCGCAAGGCGGTGATCCTGCTGGCGCTGGGGCTGATCTGGGAGCTGGTGGCGCGCGTGCAGGACAACGACCTGCTGCTGCCGTCCTGCCTGGCCACGATGCGCGCCTTTGCCGACGCGGTGGGCAGCGGCGAGCTGCCGGGCAAGGCGGCGATTTCGCTGTCGGTGCTGCTGCGCGGCTATGCGGCCGGGATCGTGCTGGCGTTCGTGCTGACCTCGCTGGCGGTGTCCACGCGCTTCGGGCGCGATGTGCTGGACACGCTCACCGCCATGTTTAACCCGCTGCCGGCGATCGCGCTATTGCCGCTGGCGCTGCTGTGGTTCGGGCTGGGCACCAAAAGCCTGGTCTTCGTGCTGGTCCATTCGGTGCTGTGGCCGCTGGCGCTGAACATGTACGCGGGCTTCCAGTCAGTGCCGCCGACGCTGCGCATGGCGGGCCGCAACTACGGCCTGCGCGGGCTGCGCTATGTCGCGCTGGTGCTGGTGCCGGCGGCGCTGCCGGCGATCCTGTCGGGCCTGAAGATCGGCTGGGCCTTTGCCTGGCGCACGCTGATCGCGGCCGAGCTGGTGTTCGGCGCGTCGTCGGGGCAGGGCGGGCTGGGCTGGTTCATCTTCCAGAACCGTAATGAGCTCTATACCGACCGCGTGTTCGCGGGGCTGGCCGCGGTGATCCTGATCGGGCTGCTGGTGGAGGGGCTGGTGTTCACCACGCTGGAGCGGCTGACCGTGCGTCGCTGGGGCATGCAGCACTAGCCTTGCCCGACGGCGGCATGAAGCGTAGGCTACGGCACCGGTAATCAACCGGAGCCCGCCCATGACCGCCGCCATCCACCGCGCCGCCGCACAGGGATTCGCCAGCCAGGCCGATACCTACGCGCGCGGACGCCCTGAATATCCCGCTGAAATCGACACCTGGCTGCGCGGCACGCTGGGCCTGCGCGCGGACCGCACCGTGCTGGACCTGGGCGCTGGCACCGGCAAGTTCACGCGCCGCCTGGCGGAGACCGGGGCGACGGTGATCGCGGTCGAACCGGTCGCGCAGATGCGCGCGCAGCTGGCCGCGGCGCTGCCATCGGTGCAGACGCTGGAAGGCAGTGCCGAAGCTATCCCGCTGGCCGATGCCAGCGTCGATGCCGTGGTCTGCGCGCAGGCCTTCCACTGGTTTGCCAATGCGCGCGCGATGGCGGAAATCGGCCGCCTGCTGCGCCCCGGCGGCCGGCTCGGGCTGGTGTGGAACGTGCGCGATGAATGCGTGGACTGGGTGGCGCAGCTGACGGCCATCATGACGCCGTACGAAGGCGACGCGCCGCGCTTCTACAAGGGCGACTGGAAGCGGATCTTTCCCGCCGAGGGCTTCGGGCCGCTGGCGCTGCAGAGCCTGCCCTACACGCATGTGGGGGCGCCGCAGCAGGTGATCGTGGACCGGGTGTTGTCGGTGAGCTTCATTGCCGCGCTGCCGGCGGCGGAGCAGGCCCGCGTGCGCGCACGGCTGCAGGCGGTCATCGACGGGCATCCCGCGCTGGCGGGCCGTGCCGAGGCTGCTTTCCCTTATCGCACCGAAGCCTATTGCTGCGAACGGCTGGCCTGACGCTACATCGTCGCCTGCCGCACCCAGAATGCGGCGCCGTGGCGCGCAATGGCGCCGGGCTCTGGTTCCCGGGCTGTCGCGGCAGGCTGGCTGGCACGGATGCCGGCCTCGATCTGTTCCCAGATGGCCAGCATGGCGATGACCTTGGGCAGTGCGTTCACGCCCGTGGATGTCGGCAGCCAGTCAGGGCTGCAAGTGCGGAACAGCGGCTTGCCGAGCGCGGCCTCGAGGCCGCGGATATGGTAGTACAGCCTTTGCGGATGGATGCGCAGCGCTTGGGCGGCGCGGACGGCATCACGGTGCTGCATCACTGCGACATAGGCGCGCAACGACAGGAAGCTGACGCGCCGGTTGCTGGATGGGTATGCCATGCCTGGGCCATGGCCGGGGCATGCTTGGCGCTTGACTGAAAGCACGGTGCCCGGCGGATCGGAAGTGAATCGATCTTAGCGGGACGCAGGCTGGCTGGAGAGTGCGGCTTTCCGAAATGATCCCCGGAAATTTCTGCAATGTGGGGTGGCGCGCGCCGGGCTCAGTGCATCGGCAAATGGCCGATAGCGGTCAGCGCCTGCACCACCTCGGGCGACAGGCGGCGTTCCCTGCATGGCACGCCCGCGGTCTCGAGCGTGGTCCACAGGTCTGCGTCGCCGGTGACGATACGCTGCCGCAGGTGGGCCAGGTATGTGTACTCCGCGGAAGTCAGCGGGCGCGGGGCACTACGCAGGTCATCCAGGATGGCACCAAGCGAGAGGGCGGGAACGGTCATACCAGGGTCGGAAAAAGCACGGCGGTGAGACATTGCAGCGAGGGTACGTAAAGCAGCGCAGGGATTGCGCGAAGGTCAGCAACGCATGATTTTATCCACCCCGTGCAGCGGCTGCTTAATCAAAAGCAGGTAACTTTCCCTCTAATTCGGCTTGCAAACCGGGGAGTGGCGAGTACGCGCAAGCAATGTGGCGCATGCGGTAGCCGAGGGGGCGGCGAAGGCGCTTGGGCGGCGGCCCGGGCGGCAGCAGGTGTCGGCCACGGTGTTGCAGAAAAACGCCAGCGCGCCGCGCGGATACGTGAATGCATGCGGCGTCTGTTGCGCGAGCTCGCCGCCCGTGTGCCGGTTCACTGACACGCCGCAGGTCGGATTGACAAGCCGGGATGCGTTCTATACGTTGGCGCATCGTTCCGTCATCCGGTCCAGCCAGGATCGCCGCCGTCCGCCATGCCACGCAAATCCGCACAGGTTTCAGAAGCCGACAAGCACGCCGCCGCGGGCGGCGCCATCGCCGTTGACCGGGCGCTGTTCGTGCTGTCGGTGTTCCGTCTTGGCGATACCGCGCTGGGGCTGGCCGAGCTGGCGCAGCGCAGCGGCCTGTACAAGAGCACGCTGCTGCGCTTGCTGGCCTCGCTCGAGCACGCCGGGCTGGTGCGGCGCCAGGCCGACGGGCGCTATGGCCTGGGTCCCGAGGTGGCGCGGCTCAATGCCGTCTACGCGGCGTCGTTCTCCATGGAGGCGGTGGTGATGCCGGCGCTGCGCGAGCTGGTGCGCATCACGCGTGAAAGCGCGGCCTTCCATGTCGAGCAGGGCGAGCACCGGCTGTGCCTGTACCGCGTCGATTCGCCGCAGCCGGTGCGCGACCATGTCCGCGCCGGCGAACTGCTGCCGCGCGACCGCGGCGCCGGCGCGCGCGTGCTGCGCGCCTTTGCCGGCGAGTCCGGCACGCTCTACGAGCGCATCCGGCACGAGGGCGTGGCGGCACTGGTGGGCGACCGCAGCCCCGATCTGGCCGGGGTGTCGGCGCCGGTGTTCGGTCCCGGCGATGTGCTGTGCGGTGCACTGACACTGACCTGCCCGGCCTCGCGCTACCGAGAAGACTTCCGCGTCGATGTGCTGCATGCGGCGCGTGCGCTGACCCAAGCGCTGGGCGGCTCCTTTCCGGACAGCATTGCGGCCGCCCCGGACTGAGCCGCCGGGCTTGCGTGTGCAGCCGGCCCGACCCGGCTTGTCGGGGGTGCCACGGGCCTGCATGCGCGGGCTATCATGCGGCTGGCATTGAAATCAACGCACGTCACATTTTGTGAAAACAAGTGCGGGAAATGCCTGCATCGCGCCCCTGTGGCCTGATGCCCGCCGCTTGAAATGACGGCGCGGCGGACGGCATCCTTGAGGAAATCCCCGTGCACCTGGACCAGCAGACCATTGCGGTGGTGATGATGGTGTTTTTCTGCAGCACGCTGATTATTGCGGCGGGGCTGGTGTTCGCGCTGCGCGCGAGCGAGGCGGGGCGGCTGTGGGCGTTCGGGCACGTGCTGGTGTCGGCCGCGGGCCTGGCGCTGGCCATCAGCGAGGCCAGCGGCACGGGCCAGCTGGGCACGCTGGGTGCATTGGCGTTCGTGGCTGGCTGGCTGCTGATCTATCGCGGCGTGCGGGTCTATTACGGCGTGCCGGCCCATCCCGCGGCGCTGGCCGCCGCGGGCGTGATCGTGCTTGGCCTGATGGCGGCCACCAGCGGCATGCCCGCCGGGCAGCAGGTGGTGCTGCGCATCGTCTACGGCCTGCTGGCGCTGGTGTCGCTGGCCATTTTCGCCACGCTGGCGCGCGCCGGGCGCGGGAGCCGCAGCATCGGCGCGCCGCTGGTGCTGGTGGCCAGCCAGGTGCATCTGGCCACGCAGCTGGCTGGCTTCAGCCATGCCATGAACCTGCCCGTGGCGGGCGGCGCGGGCGCCGCGCCGCTGACGCTGTTCTTTGCCGGCCCGGCCGGCTCGGCCTGGCTGCTGGCGCCGCTGATCGCCACGCTGCTGGGCCTGTTCGGCTTCACCATGATGGCGATGGAGCAGATCGTCGCGCACAACGAAAGCGGCGCGCGCGTGGATGCCCTGACCGGGCTGCTCAACCGCGGGGCGCTGGAGATGTCGGCACTGTCGCTGGTGGCGCGCTGGCAGCGCGACGGGCAGGCGCTGTCCTGCCTGGTGATCGACATCGATTATTTCAAGCAGGTCAACGATACCTTCGGCCACCACGCCGGCGACGCCGTGCTGCGCGAGGTCGCGCATGCGCTGGACAACTCGCGCCGCGCCTCGGACGTGGCCGGGCGCTACGGTGGCGAAGAGTTCTGCATCCTGTGCCCGCATACCGACGAGCAGCAGGCCTCGGCGCTGGCCAACCGGATCCTGCGCAAGGTGCGCGCGATTGAACTGCCCGCCGGGCACGGCCATGCCAGCGTCAGCATTGGCGTGGCGCAGCTGCGCGGCGGCCCGGGCAGCAAGGAAGCGCTGTGGCGCCTGTTGTTCGCCGATGCCGACCGCGCCCTCTACCATGCCAAGGAACATGGGCGCGACCGCTACGTGCTGGCCTCGTCCATGGCGGTGCCGGCGGCCGCGAGCGCATCGCCCGCGCCGCTGCTGGCGCCAGAGCCCGACCTGGCCGGCTGACCCCGTTATGCCTGCCGGCCTGGCTCCGGCACGTCGCGCTGCGGCGCACCGTCATAGGTCCACAGGAACTGGCGCGGCATCGGGCCCTTGTTGCGCCCGCCCTCGCAGGTCTGTTCCCAGGCATGCGCCAGGATGCCGACCGAGCGCGACAGGCAGAACAGCCCCCGCGCCAGCGGTGCGGCAAAGCCCAGCTCGGCATAGATCACCGCGGTGGCGCCATCGATATTCATCGGGATGGGCTTGCCGCGGCCGGCACCCAGCGCCGCCTCGACC
Organism: Cupriavidus sp. SK-4; assembly: GCF_000611125.1. Lineage (NCBI taxonomy): Bacteria > Pseudomonadati > Pseudomonadota > Betaproteobacteria > Burkholderiales > Burkholderiaceae > Cupriavidus > Cupriavidus sp. SK-4. The sequence goes on along the minus strand of NZ_JFJW01000102.1, from coordinate 75,483 downwards.
GCGCGCGCGATCCCCGCGTAGCGCCCGCTGACCACGCCGTTGGCCGCGGCCTGGTCGACCAGCGCCAGCAGCCGCGGCGCACGCGGGTCGACCGGGTGGAAACGGTGGCCAAAGCCGGCAATGAACTTGCCGTGCAGGTCGCGGTAGTGCTGCAGCGCGGCGGCGACAGCGTCGTCCATGGCGCTGCCCGCATCCAGCCGCTGCGCCACGTCCTGGTACAGCGCCACCGCCTGCTCGCCGGCGCCGCCATGCACGTCGCCCAGCACGTTGACGGCGGAAGCCATGGCGTTGTTCAGCCCCACGCCGCAGGTGGCCGCCATGCGCGCGATGGTAATGCTGGGCGCCTGCGGGCCGTGGTCGACCGCGGCCATCAGCGCCGCGTCCAGCAGCTCGCCCTGCCCGGGGCCGGGCAGTTCGCCGCGCAGCATCAGCCAGATCATCTGCGCAAACGAGACCCGGCCGATCAGCTGTTCGATCGGGTAGCCGCGGTAGCGGATCTCGCCCGGGCGCATGTCGATGATGCCGGTGCGCCACCAGTCCTGCGACTGGCGCTGGCCCAGGTCCATGGCGTCATCCCGGGGGTGGCCGGGGTAGTGGTCGGTGTCGATGCCGCTCATATCGCGCGCTCCTCGCTCAGTTGGTCGATGTCCGCATCGCTGTAGCCCAGGCTGGCCAGCACCTGCCGCGTATGCTGGCCCAGCTGCGGCGGCGGCGTGTCCACGGCCGGGGCCTCGCGGTTGAGCTTGAAGCCGGTGCGCACCACGCGGATATCGCGGCCCACGCCGGGCGCATCGGCAAATTCGCCGATCATGCCGCGCTCGCGCACCTGCGGATGGGCCAGCGTCTGCGGCACGTCCAGCACCGGGCCGGCGGGCACGCCGGCCTCGGTCAGCAGCGGCCACCACTCGGTGGCAGGCTTGTTCGCCAGTTCCGCTTCCAGCGCTTGTGTCAGTTCCCCCCGGTTGGCCAGCCGCGCCTGGCGCTGCGCGAAGCGCGGATCGGCGGCCAGCTCGGGGCGGCCCAGCACGCGGCACACGGCTTCAAACTGTTCCTGCTTGTTGGCGGCGATATTGAGCAGCCCGTCCGCGGTGCGGAAAGTGCCCGAAGGGCTGGCGGTCATGTTCTCGTTGCCCATCGGCGCCGGCACCTTGCCGGCGATCAGGTGGTTGGACACCACCCAGCCCATGGTGGCCAGCGTGGCTTCCAGCATCGATACGTCGATGAAATAGCCTTCGGTGCGCTGGTGGTCCGCCAGCGCCGCCGACACCGCCAGCGCCGCGGTCAGCCCGCCGATGGTGTCCGAGACCGGATAGCCGACCCGCAGCGGTGCGCTCTGCGCGTCGCCGGTAATGCTCATCACGCCGGCCATGCCCTGGATGATCTGGTCATAGGCCGGCAGCCCCGCCAGCGGCCCGTCCTGGCCGAAACCGGAAATCGCGCAGTAGATCAGGCGCGGGTTGTCCTGCTTCAGGGTCTCGTAGCCCAGCCCGAGCCGGTCCATCACGCCGGGGCGGAAGTTCTCCACCAGCACGTCGGCGCTTTGCACCAGCTTGCGGAACACCTCCTTGCCGCGCGCGTGCTTCAGGTTGAGGGTGACCGACTGCTTGCCGGGGTTCTGGGCCAGGAACGAAACGCCCATCAGGCGCTGGTTCAGTTCGGCATCGGCGCCCAGCTGGCGCGCCAGGTCGCCGGTGCCGGGGGTTTCCACCTTGATGACTTCGGCGCCCAGGTGGGCAAGCTGGTGACAGCAGAATGGCCCGGCCAGCACATTGGTCAGGTCGAGCACGCGGATATGGCGCAGGGGCTTTTTCATGTTCTGTACAACAGAATGACGATCTTTAACAGAGAACATGCGGAGGATAGGAGCCGCGTTTGGGCGTGTCAAGCCGGGCGCCTGGCCGGCACCTGCCATACAATGGCGCCCCGTCCGCGCGGCCTGCTGCCGCGGGGGCCTCTTTAGTGGTGTCTTGCAGGAAACGGAATCAATGATGTCAAACGCATGCGGCCTGGACTTCGGCACGTCCAACTCAACGGTCGGCTGGAGCCATCCGGCGCGGCCGGCGGCGCTGCTGCCGCTGGAGGACGGCAAGGTGACGCTGCCCTCGGTGATCTTTTTCCACGCGGAGGATCCGCTGGTCAGCTATGGCCGCGCCGCGCTGGGCGATTACCTGGCCGGCTATGAAGGCCGGCTGATGCGTTCGCTCAAAAGCCTGCTGGGCACCTCGATGATGGACGACAGCACCGAGGTGATGGGCCAGGCGATGCCGTTCCGCAAGCTGCTGGCGCACTTCATCCGCGAGCTGAAGACGCGTGCCGAGCAGGCCGCCGGCACGGAATTCTCGCGTGCGGTGCTGGGCCGCCCGGTGTTCTTCATCGACGAGAACCCGGCCGCCGACCAGTTGGCCGAAGACACGCTGGCCGAGATCGCGCGCGACGCGGGCTTCGGCGAGATCGCATTCCAGTACGAGCCGATCGCCGCGGCCTTCGACTACGAGGCCCGGATCACGCGTGAGGAACTGGTGCTGGTGGCCGACATCGGCGGCGGCACCTCGGACTTCTCGCTGGTGCGCCTGTCGCCCGAGCGCGCCGCGCGCAGCGACCGGCGCGACGACATCCTGGCCAATGGCGGCGTGCATATCGGCGGCACCGACTTCGACCGTGCGCTCAGCCTGGCGCGCGCGATGCCGCTGCTGGGCCTGGGCAGCGCGCTGCGCAACGGCAAGGCGATGCCGTCCAGCCAGTATTTCGACCTGGCCAGCTGGCACACCATCAACCTGGTCTATACGCGCAAGGCGTGGTCGCTGGTGATGGACAACTACCGCGACGCGGCGGATACGGTGAAGCTCGACCGCCTGGTGCGGTTGATCCGCGAGCGCGCGGGGCACTGGCTGGCGATCCAGGTGGAAGCCGCCAAGATCGCCTTGTCCGACGCCGGCAGCACCGACGTGGACCTGCACCGGCTGGAGCAGGGGCTGACGCTGACCATCACGCGCGACGAGTTCGATGCGTCGATCGACAAGCTGGTGGTGAAGACCGAGCAGACCGTGCAGAAGCTGCTGGTGGATGCCGGCGTGGATGGCGCCGCGGTCGATACCATCTTCTTCACCGGCGGCTCCAGCAGCGTGCCGATGCTGCGGCAGCGGCTGGCGGCGCTGTTGCCGCAAGCGCGTTGCGTGGAAGGGGACCGGTTTGGCAGCATCGGCAGCGGGCTGGCGCTGGATGCGGTGAGGAAGTTTGGGTGAGGGGCGGGCTGGCGCTTGCCGCTGGCGTCTGGCCGCCCGCTGGTTTGCTCCCCTCTCCCGCTTGCGGGAGAGGGGCAGGGGGTGAGGGCAGGCGGTGGCATACCGCGGGCCTGACTTCGTAAGACACGCTCACCCTCACCCCAACCCTCTACCGCAAGCGGGAGAGGGAGAAAACAATGGGTGAGGGAGAAGTCGATCGGCAGGCTCGGATGACGACGCCAGTTTTACTGCGTCCGCACATCGCGCAAGCCGTATTCATCCCCCAGCGCCAGTCGTGCCGCCCGCATCGCCCCGCGCGCGGCCGCCGCATCGCCGGCCAGCCGCATCAGCGCCGGCAGTTCCCACGGCGCGCGCACGAGCCCGCCCAGCACCGCGCCCACATCCGTCTTGCCATCTTCACCCATGCCCGCCGCCGCGGCAGCCGGGACCGCGCGGCTGGCCGGGTCGATCACCACGCGGCAAGCCGCGAACGGCAGCCGGCAAGCCGCCGCCATGCGCGCGGCGAGGTGCGATTCCATGTCGACGCACAGTGCCCCCGTGGCCCGGTGCAGCATCTGCTTGGCGGCAACCGAAAGCACCGGCTGGTCCGCGCCGGCAAGTATCCCGACCCTGGCATGCGGCAGCGCCGCGTGCATCGCCCGGGTCCAAGTCATGTCGGTGTCGTAGCGATCGCCAGCCGCGCACACCGAGTCCGCCAGCACGAGAGCGCCCGGCGCCAGCGCGGGATCCAGCCCGCCCGCCACTCCAAAGCTGAGGATGCCCATGCAGTGCCGGCTCGCCATCGCGGAAACGCCTTGTTCCAGCGCAAGTCCGCGCAGGCCGTGCACCACGCGGCAATGCGGGCCGGCGGCGATGCGCGCCTCGAACGCCATGCCGGTGACGACCAGCACGAACGGTGCCGTCACAGCCCCCACGACACCTGGTGCGCGACGCCGCGCTGCAGGTTGCGGTAGCGCGCCAGCGCCCACAGCGGGAAGTAGCGCGCATAGCCGTGATAGCGCAGGTAGAACACGCGCGGAAAGCCCACGGCGGTAAAGCGTGGCTCATGCCACAGCCCGCCGGATTGCTGCGTGCGCAGCAGGTAGTCGATGCCGCGCGCCACCGCGGGATGCTGCGCGGCGCCGGCTGCCATCAGCGCCAGCAGCGCCCATGCGGTCTGCGAGGCCACGCTGGGCGCGGGCTCGTAGCCGCGGTAGTCGAGCCGGTAGCTGCTGCCGTCCTCGCCCCAGCCGCCGTCGGCGTTCTGGATCTGCTCGAGCCACGCCACGGCGCGGCGCATCTCGGGGGCTTCCGGGGCCAGGCCCGCGGCGTTAAGCGCGCACAGCGCGCTCCAGGTGCCGTAGATATAGTTGGTGCCCCAGCGGCCGAACCAGCTGCCGTCGGGCATCTGCCCGGCCAGCAGGTAGCGCAGGGCGCGCGCGGCGGGTTCGCTCTTGCCCGGCGTGGCGCCGATCTGGCACAGCATCGACAGGCAGCGCGCGGACACGTCCGCGGTGGGCGGGTCCAGCAGCGCGCCATGGTCGGCAAAGGGGATGTTGTTCAGGTAGAGATGCGTGTTCTCGGGCTCGAACGCGCCCCAGCCGCCGTCTCCGCCTTGCATGCCGACGATCCACTCGGCGGCGCGCGCCACGGCTTCGTCATAGCGGCCCGGCACATCGTGCGCGCGCATGTAGCGGTCCATCGCGGCGGCCACCACGGCGGTGTCGTCCACGTCCGGGTAATAGGCATTGGCGTACTGGAAGGCCCAGCCGCCGGGGCGCACCAGCGGGCGGCGCACGGTCCAGTCGCCGCGCACGTCCAGCACCTGCAGCGGCCTGAGCCAGTCCAGGCCGCGCCCGGCCGCGGCCGTTGCGCGCGCCTCGCCGGTTTCCAGCAGCGCGTGCGCGGCCAGCGCGGTATCCCACACCGGCGACAGGCAGGGCTGGCAATAGGCTTCGTCGCCGTGCTCGACCAGCAGCCGCTCGATGGATTGCCGCGCCAGCGCGCGCGCCGGGTCGTCGGGCGGCACGCCCAGCACGTCGAACATCATCACGCTGTTGGCCATTGCCGGGAAGATGGCACCCAGGCCGTCCTCGCCGTTGAGCCGCTCATGCACGAAGGCCCGCGCCGCGGCAATGGCGCGCCGGCGCAGCGTGCGCGGGACGAGCGGCTCGGCCACGCGCAGCAGCGCGTCCAGGCCGCGGAACACGGTGTACCAGCCGGCGTGCTGGTGCGCCGCGCGCGGCGGCAGCCCCACCGTATGGCAGTTGCCGACGAACAGCTCGTTGATGCCGACCCCGCGCGGGTTGCGCGCCTGCGGGCGCAGGCTGTTCAGCACCAGCAGCGGCACGATCACCGTGCGCGCCCAGTACGAGACCTTGGACAGGTGGAACGGAAACCACTGCGGCAGCAGCATGATCTCGACCGGCATCATCGGCACCGCCGACCACGGCATCACGCCGTACAGGGCCAGCAGCGTGCGCGTGAATACATTGCTGGCCTCGGCGCCGCCCAGCGCGTGGACGGCCCGGCGCGCGCGCTGCATATGCGCGGCCTGGGGATCGTCGCCGGCCATCTTCAGCGCGAAATAGGCCTTCACGCTGGCGCTGACGTCGGAGCGGCCTTCATGGAACAGCGGCCAGCCGCCATCGGGATTCTGGATGCGGCGCAGGTAGCGGGCCAGGCGCGCTTCAAGCTCCAGGTCCGGGGCTTCGCCGAGGTAGTGCACCATCAGCACGTATTCGGCGGGAATGGTGGCGTCGGCTTCCAGTTCGTAGACCCAGTGGCCGTCGGGGCGCTGCTGGTGCAGCAGCGCGTCGATCGCGCGGCCGATGCCGTGGTCCAGTGCCTGCGCGGCGCCGCGCGGCGAGGGGCTGTCCCCCGCGCTGGCCGGCGCGATCCGTGGCACTGCCGTGGCAAAGGCGGTCTCGTTCATCGACATGCAGACTCCTTGTGCCGGCGCACGGCGCGGCCGCGCCCGGCATGCATCGGGTGCAGCGCTCAGCCAATGGCGTGGCGCAGCACGATCCAGAGCAATTGGGCGCGCGGCAGGCGCACGCGCTGGCGCGGCGCGCGCCAGCCCTGCGTGCGCAGCCGCGCCAGGATGCGGTGGTAGACCTCGGCCATGATGCGCGGCGAGCGCACCTGGCGGGACGGGCAGCGCGCCATGATGGCGTAGGCCTGGTCGTAGTGCGCCTGGGCCTCGCTTGCCACGGCCGCGCAGGCCTGGCCGACGGCGGGGTGGGCCACCACGGCCTGGGGCGTGTCCGCCCCGATGCCGGCCGCGGCCAGCGCCTCTGCCGGCAGGTAGAGCCGGCCGATGGCAGCGTCTTCGTCGATATCGCGCAGGATATTGGTCAGCTGCAGCGCGCGGCCCAGATGGTGCGCGAGCGCGATGCCGCACGCTTCTTCCAGGCCGAACACGCGCACCGCCAGCCGGCCGACAGCGCTGGCGACGCGATCACAATACAGGTCGAGGGTGGCCGCGTCGGGGGCGAGGATGTCCTGCACCACGTCCATGGTCATGCCGTCGATCACGGCGAGGAAATCCTGCTGCTGCAGGTGGAAGGCCCGGATCTGCGCAGTCAGCGGCTGCAGGGCGCGAGGCGGATTGCCGGTGTAGCAGGCGGCGATGTCGCGGCGCCAGGCATCGAGGGCGGCAAGACGCTCGGCGTGCGGTGCGTTGCCGTCGGCGATGTCGTCGACCGCGCGGCAGAACGCATAGATCTCGAACATGGCCTGGCGCTGCGCTGGCGGCAGGATGCGCAGCGCGGCATGGAAGGAGCTGCCGGCCGAGGCCGCCGGGCCCGCCTGGCTGCCATGGTCGGCGGCGACAGGGGCGTCTTGCGTTGCGATTTGAGTACCGGCCACGTAACTCCTCGACACGCTGCATACCGTCCCGCACTGACCGCGCAGCATCCGTGCGCGCTCACAGGCGGGAGGGCGGTTGTGGGTCGGCCGATTATAGCAATTTCACCCGTTGCAAGACCGCCGCATCGGCGGCCCCCGGTGCCGGCGCGCCAATAAAAAAACCCCGCGCCGAAGCTGCGGGGCTTTCCTTCCGGCCGGTCCGCTGGACCGGCCCGGAATCCACCGGTATCAGAGGGCCTGAATCTTGGTGGCTTGCTCGCCCTTCTGGCCCATGGCCTTGACGTAGCGAACCTTCTGGCCTTCCTTCAACGACTTGAAGCCATTGCCTTCGATTGCGGAGAAGTGCGCGAACAGATCATTGCCGCCTTCATCCGGCGTGATGAAGCCGAAGCCCTTGGCGTCGTTGAACCACTTAACGGTACCGGTTTCCATATCTATCTCAACCTTGAATTTCAAAATGAGCGAAAACGCTCGTTATACACCGTGTGCAACGCACCCAGCGGATCCTTTTTATGTTCCCCGCCAGCGCATTCCATATGACTTCGATATGTCGCTGTCGTGACAACCGAAAACGTCACGGAACGACAACACCAAAAGACACACCGCATGGGCGCTGCACAAGTGGGAATCATTCTGCCGAATTTTCCCGGCGTGTCAATCAGGCTAAGCGCCTAATCATGATGAGAGGTTCCGATAGGAGATATTAGCGTTTTCTACTTCGGCTTCAGTTCAGTGAATTCCCTGATTTTCTATTGGCGGATTTGGTTGTGCGTGCACCGTCGGGGAGCGCGATGCCATGCCCCCGTGCATAATGGCTGCCGTCCGGTGCATGGGCGGGCCATCTTTTTTACAAATTCTTACGGCACCCAATGCCTACCGCGTTCGGGGGAAGCGGGCGCGGCCCGGATATATCATTATGCCGACAATAAAGGCCAGGCCGGTGGCCGCGCTCGCGTCGTGCGCAGACATACATGAGCGCGCCCACTGTATGCGGGCCCATACATAAAAGATCGGAACGGGGAATCCATCATGGCGTTTCAAACCTAGCTGTCCGGCATTGCGGTTGCGGACAGCCCCACCACCCGTCGCGCACGGGGCCTGGACGGTTTCCGTTGTTTGCATTTGAGCTGAGCCACGCTCGCGGTACGCCCGTACCGCGAGNNNNGGGGGGGCTGGCGCGCGCCCTGCCGCACGGTGGCGCGCGTTAACGCGCGAGCCGGCTCAATGTCTCAGTGTTGGGACAATTGTTGACAATGTGATCCATGCGTCTGTCCTAGCATTCGTTTCCGGATACCATCAGATTTTTCCGATTCTGAGATCCGCAGTCGGACACAAGGCGGCGACGACCGCCTCGGGAAATGTCGTGCGTGAGGCACTTGCCGGCGTGCGCAGACAAGAGGAAGCAAGCCTGTGAAGCAGCTGGAGGAAGCACAAGGGAGCCGGGGCGGCCGCATGCCGTTCCGATCGGGGTGGGTAGGGATGCGCATGGCGCAGCGGGTGCAAGGCATCGCGCTGGCGCTGGCGCTGGCCCTTGGGGCGGCGACGGCTGCGGCCGCGCCGGCGCCCGCGGCGCAGACGCCAGCCATGCCGTCGATTGCCTTGCACTATGGCACCAAGCCGCCGGTTGACGCGCTGCAGGCCTTCGACATCGCCGTGGTCGAGCCCGACAGCGGCTTCGACCCGCGCCAGGCGGCGACGCCGGCCACCGCCTGGTTTGCCTATGTCAGCGTGGGCGAGGTGCTGGAGAGCCGCCCCTACTTCAAGGACATCCCCAAGGCCTGGTTCGTCGGGCGCAATGACGCCTGGAACGCCCCGGTCATCGACCAGGCAGCCGACGGCTGGCCCGCCTTCTATGTCGACAAGGTGATCGCCCCGCTGTGGCAGCGCGGCTTCCGCGGCTTCTTCCTCGATACCCTCGATTCCTACCAGCTTGCCGCCAGGACCGACGCCGAGCGCGCACGGCAGGAAGCCGGGCTGGTGCGCGTGATCCGCGCCATCAAGGCGCGCTACCCCGAGGCGCGCCTGGTCTTCAACCGCGGCTTCGAGATCCTGCCGCAGGTGCATGACCTGGCCTATGCCGTCGCCTTCGAGTCGCTGTTCCGCGGCTGGAACCAGGCCCAGGGCCGCTATGTCGACGTGCCGCAGGCTGACCGCGACTGGCTGCTGGCTCAGGCGCGCACCATCCGCGAGCAATACCGCCTGCCGGTGATCTCGATCGACTATTGCCCGCCGGCGGATCGCCGCTGCGCACGCGAAACCGCGCAGCGCATCCGCGCGCTGGGCATCACGCCCTATGTGGCCGATCCCGGGCTGCAGACGGTCGGCATCGGCAAGGTCGAGGTGCTGCCCCGGCGCGTGCTGGTGGTGCAGGAGCGCCGCCCCGGGGTGTCGATCGATGATTCCGAGGGTGTGCGCTTTGTCTCGATGCCGCTCAACTACCTTGGCTATCGCGTGGATTTCGCCGAGACCAGCGAGGACCTGCCCGAGATCGGGCCGGACCGCTACGCCGGCGTGGTGGTGTACCTGTCAGGCAATGTCACGGCGCAGCCGGGACGCTTCCATGCCTGGGTGCAGGCGCGCATGGCGCAGGGCATGCCGGTGGTGTTCCTCAACGACTTCGGCACCAGCGTGAGCGGCGCGGTGGCGCGCAGCTTTGGCCTGAAGACCGTCAAGGGCCGCGTGTCGGGCCCGGTCGAGGTGCTGGCCAAGGACCGGATGATGGGCTTCGAGATGCCGGTGGCGCCCGACCGCACCCAGGCCGAAGCGATCCAGGTGCCGGACGGCGATGGCTACCGTTCGCTGCTGCGCCTGCGCTCCGGCACGCTGACCTATGACGCCGCCGCGATCACGCCGTGGGGCGGCTATGTGCTGGGGCCGTACGCGGTGCGCCAGAGCGGCAACGGCAATGGCCAGAGCCGCTGGGTGGTGCAGCCGCTGGACTTCCTGCGCGAGGCGCTGCGCCTGCCCGCCATGCCCGTGCCCGATGTCACCACCGAGAACGGCCGGCGCCTGCTGACCATCCATATCGACGGCGACGGCTTTGCCTCGCGCGCCGAGATTCCCGGTGGCGGCTTCTCCGGCGAGGTGCTGTTCCGCGAGATCTTCGACCGCTACCGGCTGCCGATGACGATGTCGGTGATCCAGGGCGAAGTCAGCAAGGACGGCATGTACCCCAGGCTCAGCGCTGAGCTTGAGCCGATCGCGCGCAAGATCTTCGCGCAGCCCTATGTCGAGGTGGCCAGCCATACCTTCTCGCATCCGTTCGAGTGGTCGCGCACGGTGCCGGCACAGCCAGGGCAGGCAGCGCCATCCAGCGGGGCCGCCGTGGTCGAGGGCGACGAGGCCTTCCACCTGAGCATCCCCGGCTACAGCATGGACCTGAACCGCGAGATCGGCGGCTCCATCGACTACATCAACCGCACCCTGGCGCCGGCCGGCAAGCCGGTCAGCATGCTGCTGTGGTCGGGCGACTGCCAGCCGCCGGCCGAGGCGCTGCGCCTGACCGAGAAGGCGCGCGTGCTCAACATGAACGGCGGCGATACGCTGATCACGCGCAGCAATCCCAGCTGGACCGCGATTGCGCCGCTGGGCATCAACAAGCCCGGCGGCACCTTCCAGGTGTTTGCGCCCAACCAGAACGAGAACGTCTACACCAACCTCTGGCACGGCCCGTTCTACGGCTTCGAGCGCGTGATCGAGACCTACGAGCTGACCGACAAGCCTTATCGCTTCAAGCCGGTCAATATCTACTACCACAGCTATTCGGGCACCAAGGCCGCGTCGCTGAAGGCGCTGCGCAAGGTCTATGACTATGTGCTGGCGCAGCCGCTGCTGCCGCTGCACTCGACCGACTACGTGCGCAAGGTGCTCGACTGGCAGGACATGGCCGTGGCGCGGGACGTGGGCGACGGCCAGCCCGGCGGCACCGGTGCCGAATGGATCGTGCGCGGCGACGGCAACCTGCGCAACCTGCGCTGGAGCGGCGCGGGCATGCCCGACGTGGGCATGGCGAACGGCGTGACCGGCACCTCGCCGGCACCGGGCGGCGGCGTCTACCTGCACCTGGATGGCGGCGATGCGCGCTTTGCCGTGCGCGACACCGTCACTGCCCCGGCCGCGCCGCAGCTGGCCGAAGCCAACGGCATCGTGCGCGACTGGTCGCAGCGCGATGGCGTCACGCGCTTCGCCTTCAGCGGCTACTTCAAGCCATTCTTCCGTCTTGCCAACGCCGGCAACTGCCGTGTGAGCGTCGATGGCAAGCCCGTACAGGCCATCCGCGAGCGCAACACGCTGCGCGTGGATACCGCACCCGTCACCGATCCGAACCATGCCAGGCAACAAGTCGAAGTCCGCTGCGCCGGTTGAGCGCGAGCGGCTGCTGCCGCCGGCGCTGGTGCTGACTTTCACCGCGATGGTGGGGATCGGCCTGGCGCTGATGTTCCCGCGCGAGACCTTGCGCGAACGCCTGCTGGGCCAGGGCCGCACCATCGACGGGCTGACCATGGCCTACCTGGAAGCCTGGTGGAAGGTCACGCCCGACGACCCCGGCTTCATGGGCGTGCTGGCCGAACAATACGCGCGCACCGGCCGGCTGGAAGAGGCGCAGGCCATGCTGGCGCGCATGCAGGCGGTGCAGGGCACCGACCTGTCGGGCCAGATCCTGCGCACGCGTATCGAGATTGCGCAGCAGCGCGCCTGGGCCGCGCTGCCGGATACCCCCGAGCGCGAACAGAACCTGGTGCAGCTGCGCAGCCTGCTGGACCAGGCTGCCGGGCGCAGCTGGGGGCTGGCCGACCTGCAAACGCTGGCCACGCAGTCCAGCCAGGCCGGCGCCCAGGACGCCATGCGCAAGTTCTATACGGCGCTGGCCAGCCAGGACCGCAACAACGCGGCCTTCTGGAACCGCCAGCTGGCCGACATGGCGATCGCGGGCGGCGATTATCGCGACGCCGCCAACGCCTTGTTCGCGCAGCAGGCGGCCGCCACCCCGCTGGCCGAGCGGCGCGCGCTGTTCCTGACGGCGGTGCAGACGCTGCAGTCAGGCAACCTGCTGGACGAAGCGCTGGCGCAGGCCGAGCGCCACGGCGGCAAGCTGCTGGACGATCCGGAGGTGCTGCGCTACCTGACCAAACTGGCGCTGGCGGCCAACAAGCCGGAGCAGGCCAGCCGCTATGTCGAGCGGCTGCTGAAGGTCTCGGCGCGCACGCGCGACGCCGGCCCGGCGGCACTGGCCGCACGCCAGGCCGAGGTGCGGCGCATCGCCGCCAGCCAGCCCTGGGCCGAGCGCGGCTTTGTCTTCCTCGACGGGCCGCGCGGCCTGGCCTTGCGTGAAGCGCTGGCCGCTTCCGGCCAGCTGGGTACGCGCAGGATCGCGGCGCAAGCTGCTGCGCCCGCGCAGGCACAGGCGGAGCCAGCCGACAAGCCGTTCAACGCCGACGACTACGACCTTGCCTATCGCGTGTTCCTGTCGGCAGGCAAGCTCGACCAGGCGCAGCGCGTGGCCGAGACCGCGGTGCGCCGGCTGCCGGGCGAGGCGATCTGGCGCGAACGGCTGGCACAGGTGGCCGAATGGAACCGCCAGCCGGCCGTGGCCCTGAAGAGCTGGCTCGACTATGCCCGCGCCACCAACGACGAGCGCGCGTGGGATGCTGTGATGCGGCTCGCCCCCGGCCTGTCCGACGATCGCGCCTACCTGGCCGCGCTGCGCCACCGCGCGGGCGGCTCGGACCTGAAGACCGTGGACGAGGTGGTGGCCGCCTACGAACGCCTGGGCGAGCCGGAAGAGGCCATGCGCTTCCTCGAAGGCCTGAGCCACGGCCCCAGGGCGCGCGAAATCATGGAACGCCACGCCGCGCTGGCCGAGCGCGCCGGCAAGGACGAGCGCGCGTTCCAGATCTATACGCAGCTGCAGCAGCGCTTCGGCCCGCGCCCAGCCTATGCGCTGAAGCTCGCCAACCTGCTCTATGTGCGCGGCAAGCTGGCGCAGGCGCTGGACGCCATGCTGCCGGCGCGTGCCACGGCCGGGAAGGATGACATCCTCTACTGGCGCACCTTTACCGAGCTGGCGCGCCTGAACCAGCGCGACGACCTGCTCAAGGACGGCTATCGCCAGCTGATGCTGGCGGCGGCGCAGACGCAGGACGAACACTGCCTGCAGATGCCGGCGGGCCCGGCGCGCAACGACTGCATGGACGAGGTCCGCGACACGCAGGAGGCGGATTTCTCCAACCTGATCGCCTACTACGACAAGACCCCGATCGACGCCGGGCGCATCGCCGAGGCCGACTGGCGCCGCGGCGGCAAGCCGGAATCGCTGGAACTGGCGCTGTACTACTACACGCGTGCCCACGCCTACCGGCGCATCGGGCGCCTGTTGCAGGACATGACGCCCGAGCAGCGCCAGGCGGCAGCGCAGTCGAGCCGCTTCCTGATGCGGCGCGCGGAGTACTACCGCGTGGCCGGCCAGCGCGACCAGGCCCTGGCCGACCTGCGCCGCGCCGCGGGCCTGCGCGATGCCGACAGCGAAACGCTGGCGGCGCTGCTGTGGACGCTGGTCGACCAGGGCAGCGATACCGAGGTGCGCGCGGTGATGCGCCGGGTCAAGGACGACGCGGAAGACAACCCCGACCTGTGGGGCGCCTTTGCCGCGGGCCATATGCGCTTCCAGGACGGGCGCGCGGCCATGCACTACCTGCGCAAGCTCAATGACGGCAAGAGCGCCGACCCGCTCTGGCTCAGCCTGATGGCCGACGCCTATGAAGCCATAGGGCAGACCGACATGGCCTGGCGCGTGCGCCGCCAGGCCTGGATCGACCTGCACCACGGCTGGTCCCAGGGCGGGGTGCGCTATGCCGGGCTGCGGCCCGACAACACCGACGGCGACGAAGAGTACGAGAACGAGTCCGGCGCGCCTTCGCGCGCGGACCTGCGCCGCCAGACCGTGGCGCTGGGGCAGATCTTTGCCTCGGGCGATGTCTCGCGCGCGCTGGTGATCCAGATGCTGCGCGCGGACCGCGCTTCCACGGCGGCGCGCGAACTGGTGCCGCCGATGGCGGGCGCGCCGTCGCAGCTGGGCGAGGTGGCCGGGCTGCCGCCGCTGCGCGAGCCCGCGTCCGCGGAGGTCGCGCGCAATGCGGCCCGCCGCGATGCCGCGCTGTCCGCTGCCGGGCGCGATGCCGCGCTGGCATGGGCGATGTCCGCGGAATCCAACGAGCTGGCGCGAAGCTGGCTGGCCCGCCAGTACGTCAACCGGCTGCAGCGCCCGGCCTATGCCGAAGTGGCGATCGCGCTGGACCGGCAGGACATGAACAGCCTTGACCGTATCCTGGAACGGCAGGCCGGCCGCGTGCCGGTGGCCAACCAGATCGAGGCCAACCAGCGCCTGGACCGCATCAGCGCCGCGCAGACGCTGGCCTTCGAGACCCAGGAGCGGGCCCGTTCCGACGACACGCTGCAGGACACCCTGCAGGAGACGCTGCTCTACAACGCCCAGGCGATCGAGCCGCGCGTGAGCTTCATGCACCAGAAGCCGCTGGAATACACCGAAGGCAGCCTCGCTGGCGGCGTGCGCCTGTGGGACGGGTATGACCTGAACCTGCGCGGCACCTGGCGCGACCAGCGCAGCACCGATCCGCAGCAGCTGGTCAACGTGCCGTCGTCCGACCGGCGCGCCGACCTGTCGCTGGGCTATCGCGACAACAGCAAGCGCTGGCGTGCCACGGCAGGCTACCGCGAGGGGCTGGACACGATGGCGACCGCGCGCTTCTTCGGCGAGTGGAACCAGCAGGGCCGGCTGCAGTTCAGCACGCTGGCCGGGCTGAACCAGCCGGCCGATGAATCGGCGCCGCTGCGCGTGGGCGGGGCCAAGGACGTGGTGGGGCTGGGCGCAACCTGGCGCTTCAGCCTGCGCGAGTTCGTCGGCGCGCGCATCGAGTACAGCAGCTTCCGCGGGCAGGACCGCAGCGCGCTGGGGCATGGCATGGTCTATGACGTCGAGGCCGGCTACAAGATCCGCACCTCGTATCCGGACTACACCGTGCGCGTGGTCGGCACGCATGCCAACTACAGCGCCAACGGCGGCAGCCTGACACCGCGCATGGCGTCGCTGGTGCCGGTCGACGACGAAGCCACGCCGGCGTTCTACATGCCGCAGGGCTTTACGCAGGCCGGCGTGCTGTTCGGCTTCGGCACTGAGCTGCTGGATGAGTACACACGCAAGTGGCGGCCGTTCGGTGAAGTGGGGCTGCTGCGCGACACGCGCGCACGGCAGAACTTCCGCGTGCAGGGCGGGGTGGCCGGATCGGTGTTCGGCAACGACCACCTGGCGCTGTATATCTCGCATGAGACCGCGGCGCGCAACGGTGGCAGGCCGCTGACGGAACTGGGAATGCGCTATCGCTGGCTGTACTGAGCCGGCGGCAGCGGATGGCAGGGATCGGGTAACAACAGGACATGGAAAAGGGGATGAAGATGAACAAGCAAACCACGGCAATGACGGGCAAGACGGTGGCCAGGCGGCTGGCGGCATGGTGCGGCGCGCTGGGCGCGGCACTGTGGCTGGCGGGTTGCGCGGTGACGGATGTCGGCCGCGCGCCGGCGCTGGCACGTGGCGAGACCATCGCGGTGCTGCCGATCGTGAACTACACCGAGACGCCGCAGGCCGGCCTGCGCGCCGAGGCGATTGCCGAGAGCCTGCTGAAGACCGGCGGCGTGGCCAGCCTGAAGCGTTATCCGGCCAGCCTGAACCCGGAAACGCTGTTCGAGCCGGCCGAGCGCGAAGCCGTGGGCAAGGCGCTGGAATGGGCGCGTGCCGAGAAGGCCCGCTACGCGCTGACCGGTGCGGTGCAGGAATGGCGCTACAAGGTGGGTGTGGACGGCGAGCCCGCGGTCGGCATCTCGCTGCAGCTGCTGGACGTGAACAGCGGTCAAGTGGTGTGGTCGGCCACCGGCAGCGACAGCGGCTGGAGCCGCGCATCGCTGTCGGGCACCGCGCAGAAGCTGCTGCGCCGCCTGCTGGCGCCGCTGATGCAGGGCTGAGGCGGCGGCAAGCCATCAGGAAGAGGCTGCACATCGATGCGGCGATGCAATGGTTGAAGCAAGGGGATGAGCGTGGCCAATACGGCTGACAAGACATATCGCGCGCGGCAAGGACAGGGTATCGGCCTGGGTGGGCGCTATGCGCGCCTGCTGGCGCCGGCGGTCAGCGGGCGCGCGGCCGTGGTGGAACTGGTGGTGGCCATGCTGGCGGCCATGGGGCTGGCGTGGCTGGGGCTGCCGCAGAATCCGCTGCTGCTCGGCATGGGCTTTCCGTGGGCCTGGCTGCTGCCGGTGATCCTGGCGCTGCGCTACGGCACGCTGATCGGCGTGGGCAGCGTGCTGATGCTGCTGGGCGGCTGGTACTTCTACCAGCAGACCGGCGTGATGGCAGGGCCCTTCCCGCGCCTGTTCTTCCTCGGCGGGCTGCTGCTGGTGCTGGTGGCCGGGCAGTTCGGCGATATCTGGGGCACGCGCCTGGCGCGTGCCCGCGCGGTGAACCGCTACCTGGACGAACGCCTGGCGGCACTGACCAAGAACCACTATCTGCTGCGCATCTCGCATGCGCGGCTGGAGAACGACCTGCTGGCGCGGCCCACCACGCTGCGCGACACGCTGTCGCAGCTGCGCAGCGTGGCGCTGGAAGAGGCCGCTCGCACCGGCCAGGTGCTGGCCGGCGCGCAGCCGATGCTTCAGGTGGTGGCGCAGGCCTGCCAGCTTGAGGCAGCCGCGCTCTATGCCTGCGATGGCGAGCACGTGGACGGTGCCCCGGTCGCCAGCGTCGGCCCCGAATTCACGCTCGACACCACCGACCCGCTGGTGCGCCACTGCCTGGACACGCGCCAGCTCGCGCACCTGCGCGCCGACGGCCTGCAGCATGGCGCGCAGACGCGCTATGTGGCGGTGGCGCCGGTGCTGGCCGGCTCCGACCACCTGATCGGCCTGCTGGTGGTCGAGCGCATGCCGTTCCTGTCGCTGACCTACGAGAACCTGCAGATGCTGATGGTGCTGCTGGGCTACTACGCCGACGGCGTGGAGCACGCCGGCGCCACCCGCGCCATCCAGGCGGCGCTGCTGGCCTGCCCGTACCCGTTTGCGCTGGACTATGCGCGGCTGTCGCGGCTGCGGCGCGAGACCGGCATCGAAAGCTCGGTGGTGGCGCTGGTGTTCGACGCGGATCCGGAGCGCGATGCGCTGTTCGAGCAGGTGGTGCGCAGCCGGCGCGCGCTGGACGTGGCGTGGCCGGTGGTCAACGCCCATCACCGCGCCATGCTGACGCTGATGCCGCTGTCCGATGCGCAGGCGGTGGCGGCCTACCTGGTGCGCATCGAAGACATGCTGCGCGCGCAGTTCGGCACCGACTTCACCAGTGCGGGCATCGGCGTCTATACGCTGGCGGTGCCCGGCTCCGGCTCGGAAGACGCGTTGGTCAAGCTGCTGCGCCGGGCCCAGGTGGATGGCGCGATCGCGCCCGCCACGCTGCCGGCCGGGGAAGCGCCCCATGTTTAAGCTCGGCGCCAGCGGGCTCGCCGCCCAGATTGCCGCGCTGGCGCTGCTGGCGCGCGCCGGCAACAGCACCGCGCTGCTGCTGGCCTTCTTCGGCATGCAGGCGGTGGCCGCCGCGCTGACCGCGCTGCTGCTGTGGCGCCTGCTGCCGCGGCGCTTTCGCGTGCCGTTCGGGTGGAGCTATGGCTTTCTCGCGCTGTTCTGCTTCTTCGTGCCGCTGGGCGGCGCGCTGGTGTGCCTGGGCAGCTACCTGTTGTCGAAGCTGTTCCCGCGGCGCGTGGACACCAGCGGCATCGGCACCGTGGGCTTGCCCGAGTTCGTCACGCACCTGATGTCGCGCGTCACGCACGGCGGCGGCGCGCGCCTGCGTGCGCAGCTGGGCAATGCGCGCGCGCCCCTGCCCGAGCGCATGACCGCGCTGGTGGCGATGCAGTCGATGCCGGCGCGCACCGCCAGCCCGGTGCTGCGCGAACTGCTGGCCGACAGCGTCGACGACGTGCGGCTGCTGGCCTACGGCATGCTGGACGGCGCCGAGAAGCAGCTGACCCAGCAGATCCTGGCCGAACTGCCGCGCCTGGAGAGCGCCAACAGCGCCAGCGAGCGCGCCGAGATCAGCAAGCGGCTGGCCGACCTGTACTGGGAACTGATCTACCAGAACCTGGTGCAGGGCGACGTCTACCGCTACACCGCCAGCCAGGTCGAGCGCTACGCCAGCGCGGCGCTGGAGTACGACGACAGCAATGCCTCGCTGTGGTACATGCGCGGACGCCTGGCGCTGGCGCGCAATGCCCCGCGCGAAGCGCGTGACTGGCTGCAGCGCGCCGAATCCCTCGGCTTCGCGCGCGAACGCGTGCTGCCGCACCTGGCCGAAGCCGCCTATCTGGAACGCGACTATGCCGCGGTGCGCCAGCTGATGGCATCGTTTGACAGCCCCTCGCCGCTCCCGCTGGTGCGGCCCCTGCTGCGGTACTGGCAATCATGAGCGAGATCCTGGTAAAAGGGACGTCGGCCGACGTCATGTTGCTGCTCGAAGGCACCTTCCCATATGTGAGCGGAGGGGTGTCGAGCTGGGTCAACCAGATGATTCGAGCGTTCCCGGACCTGCGCTTCGGCATCGTCTTTATCGGCAGCCGGCGCGAGGACTATGGCGACATGGCCTACCAGCTGCCGCCCAACGTGGTGCACCTGGAAACGCACTACCTGTACGACTTCCCGCCGCCGCCGCTGGTACAAGGCAGCACCGGCGATGCCAAGGCGTTCGACGCCTCGGACCGCCTGCACGAGCTGCTGCGGGACCCGGGCCGCGAGGCCGAGGCCGGCGCCATGATGCGCGAGCTGATGCCGGCGCTGCGCGAGGGCGGGGCGCTGGGCGAGGACGCCTTCCTGTACAGCCGCCGCGCCTGGCAGACCATCACCGAGCAATACCGGCGCTTCTGCACGGACCCGTCGTTCACGGACTATTTCTGGACCGTGCGCATCATGCACAAGCCGCTGTGGCAGCTGGTGCGCATTGCCGACAACCTGATCCCGGCGCGTGTCTACCACACGGTTTCCACCGGCTATGCGGGCTTTCTCGGGGCGCTGCTGCGCCACCGCAACCAGCGCCCGCTGCTGGTGTCGGAGCACGGCATCTACACCAAGGAACGCAAGATCGACCTGTTCCAGAGCCAGTGGATCCGCGACAACCGCAATGTGTTCGAGCGCGACATCTCCCAGATCAGCTACTTCCGCGAACTGTGGGTGCGCTTCTTCGAGACCATCGGCCGGGTCTGCTACGACGCCGGCGACGACATCGTCGCGCTGTACGAGGGCAACCGCCGCCGCCAGGTGCAGGACGGCGCGCCTGAGGCGCGCACGCGCAGCATCCCCAACGGCATCGACCTGCCGCGCCTGGCGCCGCTGCGCGCCCGCCGCAAGCCGGGCGTGCCGCCGGTGCTGTGCCTGATCGGCCGGGTAGTGCCGATCAAGGACGTCAAGACCTTTATCCGCGCCATGCTGACGGTGGTGCGCGAGTACCCCGACGCCGAAGGCTGGATCGCCGGCCCGGAGGACGAGGATCCCGACTACGCGCGCGAATGCCGCAGCCTGGCCGAAAGCCTGGGCCTGGGCCAGAAGGTGAAGTTCCTGGGCTTCCAGCGCATCGACGCGCTGCTGCCGCAGGTGGGCGTGCTGGTGCTGAGCTCGATCAGCGAGGCGCTGCCGCTGGTGGTGCTGGAAGGCTTTGCCGCCGGCGTGCCGTGCGTGACCACCGACGTAGGCTCGTGCCGCGAGCTGCTGTTCGGCCTGCCCGGCGAGGACGCCGCGCTGGGCTCGGCCGGCGAAGTGGTGCGTATTGCCGACCCCGCGGCACTGGCCGCGGCGGCGCTCGGGCTGCTGCAGGACCCGGCGCGCTGGCAGGCGGCGCAGGCCGCCGGCGTGGCGCGCGTGGAGCGCTACTACACCCAGGACCGCATGGTGGGCAGCTACCGCGAACTGTATCAACGGCTGATGGCGCAGGCAGACGGCGCCGGGCATGGCGGACATGAGCGGCAGGGCGGCGGCAACCCCGCGCGCTGCCCGGTCCACGGAGGAGCCTGAGCATGGCTGGCATTGGATTCGAGCTGCGCAAGATGCTGCGGCGGGACAACCTGTCGGGCATGCTGAGCGCCTACGCGTATGCCGGCATCATCAGCTCCGGGCCGTGGATCCTGTCGATCGTCGGCATCCTGCTGATCGGCATGCTGAGCCTGCCCTTCGTGGTGCCGGGCTCGCTGATCACGCAGTTCCAGGTGTCGGTGACCTACCTGATCGCCGGCAGCCTGATCCTGACCGGGCCGATGCAGCTGGCGTTCACGCGCTTCACCTCGGACCGGCTGTTCGAGAAGCGCGACCACCTGATTCTGAGCAACTACCACGCGGTGGCGCTGCTGGCGACGGTGCTCGCGGGCGGCATCGGCGTGGCGTGCGCGGTATTCAGCTTCGGCGAGCAGTCGGTGCTGTACCGGCTGCTGATGGTGGCGGGATTCGTGGTGCTGAGCAATATCTGGATTGCCGCGATCTTCCTGTCGAGCATGAAGCAGTACAAGGCCATCGTGTGGACCTTCCTGCTGGGCTACGCGATCTCGGTCGGGGCCGCGCTGGCGCTGCGCGGCCACGGGCTGGAAGGGCTGCTGGGCGGTTTCGCCGCCGGCCAGCTGTGCCTGCTGACCGGCATGGTGACGCTGATCTACCGCAACTACACCAGCCGCCAGTTCATGTCGTTCGAGGTGTTCGAGCGCCGCTATGCCTACCCCAGCCTGGTGGCGATCGGCCTGCTGTACAACCTGGGCATCTGGATCGACAAGTTCATGTTCTGGTACGCGCCCTCCACCGGGCAGCAGGTGATCGGGCCGCTGCATGCGTCGATCATCTACGACATCCCGGTGTTCCTGGCCTACCTGGCGATCATCCCTGGCATGGCGGTGTTCCTGGTGCGCATCGAGACCGATTTCGTCGAGTACTACGACGCGTTCTACAACGCGGTGCGCGGCGGCAGCTCGCTCGAGCATATCGAGGACATGCGCAACACCATGGTCCAGACCATCCGGCTGGGTTTGTACGAGATCGTCAAGGTGCAGGCCATCGCCGCGCTGCTGCTGTTCGCGGTGGGCGTGTGGGTGCTGCGGCTGCTGGGTATTTCCGAGCTGTACCTGCCGCTGCTGTACGTGGACGTGATCGGCGCCAGCCTGCAGGTGGTGCTGCTGGGGGTGCTCAACATCTACTTCTACCTGGACCGCCGCCGCGAGGTGCTGCTGCTGACCGCGACCTTCGTGGTGCTGAACTTCGCGCTGACGCTGCTGACGCTGCACCTGGGGCCGGCCTGGTACGGCTACGGCTTTGCGGTGTCGCTGCTGGTGGTGGTGGCGCTGGCGCTGTACCTGCTGGACCGCAAGCTGGACCGGCTGGAGTACGAGACCTACATGCTGCAATAGGCCCGGCCGGGGCCGCGCCGCCCGGCTCCCCGGGCAGCGCGATGGCGGCAAGGATGATGCAGATCGAAAGACGATCGCGGAGGGATCGGCGCAGTTGCTGCGGCCACCCCTCGTCGGGGCATCTCGACGAAAGGGCCCGCGATTGGGTAACATGGCGGCAGCCGGCGGGCTTCGGCCTGGCCCGTCGGATCAGATCGACGGCCGCGCCCCCCTGGGGGTGAATATGAGGAATGACTTGCCGGCCGAGCCGTCGACATGCCGTGGCAGAGACCGCAGTTGCAGTCGGAAGCTGGCAGAAGGATGTAGAGGTATGCGTATTGCCTCCGTGGAGGATGATCCGGATCAGGCCGAACTGATCCGGCAGATATTGAGCGAAGCCGGCTTCGAGTGCGAGTCCTTCGCCAACGGCGCGGACTTTCTGCGCGCGCTGCGCGAGCGCGCCTATGACCTGTTGCTGGTCGACTGGCAGTTGCCGGGCACCAGCGGCTATGAGCTGGTCAGCTGGGTGCGGCAGAAGTCCGGCAATATGCCGCCGATCCTGTTCGTCACCAGCCGCACCGCCGAATCCGACATCGTCGACGGCCTCACGGTGGGCGCCGACGACTACATGCTCAAGCCCATCCGCGCCGGCGAGCTGATCGCCCGCGTGCGCTCGCTGCTGCGCCGCGCCTACCCCGAGGCGGCGCAGGAAGTGGAGCTGATCCGGCGCGGCAACTACACCGTCGATACCCACGCGCGCACCATCACCGTCGGCGGCGAGCCGGCGCTGCTGTCCCCGCGCGAATATGAGCTGGCCCTGTTCCTGTTCCGCAATACCGGGCGCCTGCTGGCGCGCGAGGTGATGGAGCAGGCCGTCTGGGGCCGCGCCATGGGGGCGGGCTCGCGCACGCTGGATACGCATATCTCGCGGCTGCGCCTGAAGCTTGCGCTGCGCCCCGAGAACGGCGTGCGGCTGACCTCCGTGTATTCGCACGGCTATCGCTTTGAAGAGGTTTCCGCGGCAGATGTGGAGGCGGATGAGGCCGGGGCGGATGCGTAAGGTGATGGGTGGTGTCGTGCTGGCCCTGCTGGCCGGCGTGGCGGTTCCGGCGCACGCCGGGCCCGCGGGCGCGGAAGGCGCCGATTTTATCTACCTGGTGGAGCCGGGCGATACGCTGATCGGCCTGGCCTCGCGCTACATGGCGTCCGAGGAAGGTTGGCGCACGCTGCAGCGCCTGAACCGCGTGGCCGATCCGTACCGGCTGGTGCCCGGCTCGCGCCTGCGCATCCCGCTCAGCCAGATTCCCGGACAGGCCGCCTCGGCGCGCGTGGTCTATGTCGCCGGCGAGGTCCGCGCCAATGGCCGGCCGGTGCAGGCCGGCATGACGCTGGACGAAGCCGCGCGCATCGAGACCCCCGCGGGCGGCTCGGTCACGCTGGAGCTGCCGGACCGCACCCGCGTCATCCTGCCTCCCGCCACCACGGTCTCGGTGAGCCGGCTGCGCACGTTCGCGCGCAGCGGCCTGACCGACACCGTGATCCGCATCGACAAGGGCGCCGCCGATACACGCGTGGCGCCGCAGGGCGGCGGCGTCGGCCGCTTCGAGCTGCATACGCCGATGATGGTGACGGGCGTGCGCGGCACCCGCTACCGGGTTTCGGCCGACACGGTAGGCAGCCGCAGCGAGGTGCTGGAAGGGCGCGTCGGCGTCAGTGCGGCGCGGGGCGCCCGCGCCCGGCCGGCATCGGACCGCGCCATGACCGCAGCGGCTTCGGTCGGTGCCGGCTATGGCATCGGCGTGTCGGCCGGCGGCAAGCTGTCGCAGCCGGTGGCGCTGCTGCCGGCGCCGGCCCTGCTGCCCCCGGCAGATACCGTGCTGGGCCCGTCCTTCGAGGCCGCCTGGCAGCCGGTGCCGGGCGCCACCGCTTACCGCGTGCTGGTGGCGCGCGATGCGGCGCTGAGCGAACTGGCCGGGCCCGGCACCGCCAGTGGCGCCAATGCCACGACCGCCCGTGTAGACGGGCTGCCCGAGGGCACGCTGTACCTGAGCGTCAGCGCCATCGACAAGCACCAGCTGACCGGCCATGACGCCCAGGCACCGGTGTCGGTGCGGCTGAACCCGCCGGCGCCGTTCACGCAGCAGCCTGCCGCCGATGCGGTGCGCTATGCCGACGCCGTCGCCTTCGAATGGGCCACCGTGCCGAGCGCGGCGCGCTACGAACTGGCGCTGGCCGCCGATCCGGCCTTTACGCGGGATGCCGCGGTGCAGGCGGCATCCGAGCCCGCCGCCACGCAAGCGCTGGTGCCGGGCCGCTGGTGGTGGCGCGTGCGCAGCGTCGATGCGGCGGACCGGCCGGGCCCATGGTCGGACGCGGTGCCGTTCAGCGTCGAGCCCAAGCCGCCCGTGCCGACCCTGCAGGACGACGGCGGCGCGCTGCATGTCGGCTGGCCCGAGGGCAGCGGCGCCGGCGCGGGCTACCGGGTCCAGGTGTCGGCCGATGCCGGCTTTGCCACGCTGCTGGCCGACGAGCACACCACCACCAACACCATTGACCTGCCGCGCCCCGCGCCCGGCGTCTATTTCATCCGCGTGGCACGTGCGGCGCCGGGGGTGACGCCGGACCCGGCGGCGTTCTCCGCGCCGCAGCGCATTGAAGTCAATGCCCTCCTGCGCGACTCGCAGGGCGGTGCGATCGGGTCGGGCGACCGGCCGGACGGTGGTGGCCGCATCCGGCTCAACTGACGCGCCAGGCCCGGCACCGGCCGCGCCAGGGCACGCGTTCGGGCAGCGCACGCTGATCGAATGGTGCCTGCTGCTTGCTGCCGTGCTGGCCCTGGTGGTGCTGGCCGCGCGCCAGGGCTGGGCCGAGCGCGCCGACCTGGCCGCCTACGACATCGCCATCAGCGCCCAGCACCATCCGGCCCGCGACGACATCGTCATCGTCGGCATCGATGACGCCAGCATCACCGCCATCGGCCGCTGGCCGTGGCGCCGCGCGGTGCTGGCGCAGCTGGTCGAGCGCATCGCCGCCGGCCGGCCGCGCGTGATCGGCGTGGACGTGATCCTGTCCGAGCGCGACACCCGCTATCCGCAAGACGACGCCGTGCTGGCCCGCAGCCTGGCCCAGGCCGGCAACGTGGTGCTGCCGGTGGTGGCCGAATCCGGCCCCGCCGGCATGCTGGTGCGCTACCCGCTGGCGGGGCTGGGCGCAGCGGTGGGCCATATCAACATGGTGGTCGATACCGATGGCGTAGCGCGCCAGGTCTATCTGAGCGAGGGACCCCATCCGGTGGCCGCCGCGGGCGTGCCGCACCTGGCCGCGGTGATGGCGGCGTTCGGGCGCGCCGGCGAGCCGCCCGGCATCGCGCGCCAGGAGCCGGCCCGGATCACCGAAGCCAACGGCTGGGAGCGCAGCGGCCGCCTGCGCATTCCGTATGCCGGCCCGCCCGGCACCTTTGCCCGCGTGTCGGCGCGCGACGTGCTGGACGGCCGCGCCAACCCCGCCATCTTTGCCGGCAAGGCCGTGCTGATCGGCGCGCTCGCCACCGGCATGGGCGACGTGCTGCCGACGCCGGTGTCGCGCGATGGCCGCGGCATGAGCGGGGTGGAGATCCTGGCCAATACCGTGCAGGCACTGACCGACGGCGATGCCATCGTGGCGGTGCCGCGCGCCTGGCAGGTCGGCGGCACGCTGCTGGCGGTGCTGCTGGCCGCACTGGCCGCGCTGCGCCTGCCGCCGCGCGGCGCGCTGGTGGCCACCGGGCTGCTGCTGGCCGCCCTGCTGGGCGGCTCGCTGTTGCTGCTGGCGCTGGCGCGGCTGTGGTTTGCACCCGCCGCCGCGGCGCTGGGCTGCGTGCTGTTCTACCCGCTGTGGAGCTGGCTGCGCCAGGAGGCGGCCCTGCGCTTCCTTACCGACGAACTGGCGCGGCTGGAGCGCGAACCCGGCCTGATTGCCGCGCCGCGCCATACCGGCGCCACGCTCGACAGCCGCATGCGCGCCGTCTACGGCATGAGCGCGCAGCTGCGCGGCACGCGCCGCTTCCTGTCCGATGGCCTGGAAAGCCTGCCCGATGCCACCGCGATCTGCGACCTGGATGGCGGCGTGATGCTGGCTAACCGGCGCTGCGTGGCGCTGGCGCCCGCGGTGCTGGACGGCGAGCCTGCGCGCGCGCCGGGCGAGGCCGGGCCGCCGCGGCCGGCCATCCGCGCGCTGATCGAGGCAATCTTTCCCGCGCCGGCGCCGGCCCTGGCGTACTGGCAGTCGCTGCATGACCGCCACGCCGGCGCCCGCATCGCCCCGGCTCCGATCCCCGACGGCGGCATCGAGGTGGCCGGGCGCGGCGACCGCCGCTACCTGCTGCATGGCGCGCCGCTGCACGCCGAGGCCGGCGCCGTGGCCGGCTTGATCGTCAGCGTGATCGACATCACTGCGATCCGCATTGCCGAGCGCCAGCGCGAGCAGATGCTGCGCTTCCTGTCGCACGACATGCGCTCGCCGCAGGCATCGATCCTGGCCTTGATCGAGCTGCATGAGCGCCGCGCGCGGCGCGATGGGGCAGCAGCCGGCGACGTCGCCACGGACAGCGGCGTGCTGGCACGCATCGCCGCCCATGCACGCCGCACGATGACGCTGGCCGACGACTTCATCAACGTCGCGCGCGCGGAGTCTAAGACCCTGGCGTTCATGGAAGTGGAATTGGGTGGCCTGGTGCTGGATGCGACGGACCAGCTCTGGGCGCTGGCCAATGCCCGCGACGTGACGCTGCAGATCGACCTGCCTGACGAGCCCACGGTGCTGCAGGGCGAACCGACGCTGCTGGCGCGCGCCATCGCCAACCTGGTCAGCAATGCGATCAAGTTCAGCCCGCAAGGGGGGACCGTGACGGTCTCGCTCACGTGTGAGCCGGGCAGCTTTGTCGTTGCCGTGCAGGACCATGGGCCGGGAATTGCCGAGGCCGACCAGGCACGATTGTTCGAACCGTTCGCGCGCTTGCATGAGGGGCAGCAGGGCGCGCCGGAAGGCGCGGGTCTGGGGCTGGTGCTGGTGCGGGCCGTGGCCGAGCGGCATGGTGGCAAGGCCAGCGTGCGCAGCGCGGCTGGGGCGGGGGCGGTGTTCCGTATCGAATTGCCTGTGGCCTGAGCGGCACGCCAACGGCCGCAAGCCACGTTACGGCTGCCGACACAATTGTTGGCAGTCGTCACAGGGGGATTTGCGTAGCATCGGCTTGCCGCTGGAGCCGCATCCGGTGGTCTTCGCGCCCACGCCAGCTCCCCCAATGGCCGTAACTGGCGTGGGCGGCTTTTTTGGGTGCCACTTGAACTCAGTACCCACCTTGCCCAGGCACCCACGCGGTCCCGGCAAGCGGCACCTGTGTCATCGCCGCCGCCTCGACGGTCAGCGCAACGAGGTCTTCCGGCTCCAGGTTATGCAGGTGCGACTTGCCGCAGGCACGCGCGATAATCTGCGCTTCCATCGTCATGACCGACAAGTAGTTGGCCAGGCGCCGGCCGGCCTGTACCGGATCCAGGCGAGAAGCCAGTTCCGGATCCTGCGTGGTAATGCCTGCGGGATCCTTGCCTTCATGCCAGTCGTCGTAAGCCCCCGGAACGGTCCCGAGCTTGTGATACTCGCTGGCATGGCGCGGATCGTTGTCTCCCAGCGCGACCAGTGCAGCCGTGCCGATGGCAACGGCATCTGCCCCAAGAGCGAGGGCCTTGGCAACGTCCGCGCCGTTGCGAATGCCGCCCGAGACAATCAGCTGCACCTTGCGATGCATGCCCAGGTCCTGAAGCGCCTTCACCGCGGGCCGGATTGCCGCAAGGATGGGGATGCCCACATGCTCGATGAACACTTCCTGCGTCGCGGCGGTGCCACCCTGCATGCCATCGAGCACCACCACGTCGGCGCCGGCTTTGACCGCCAGGGCCACGTCATAGTAGGGGCGGGTGGCGCCAACCTTGACGTAGATGGGCTTCTCCCAGTCGGTAATTTCCCGCAGTTCGAGGATCTTGATCTCGAGGTCGTCGGGGCCGGTCCAGTCCGGATGCCGGCATGCCGAGCGTTGATCGATGCCTTCGGGAAGGCATCGCATACTTGCCACGCGCGCGCTGATTTTCTGTCCCAGCAGCATGCCGCCGCCACCGGGTTTCGCGCCCTGTCCGATGACCACTTCGATGGCGTCAGCCTTGCGCAGGTCGTCGGGGTTCATGCCGTAGCGCGAGGGCAGGTACTGGTACACCAGCGTCTGCGACTGGCCGCGCTCCTCCGGTGTCATGCCACCGTCGCCCGTCGTTGTGCTCGTGCCGGCGATGGTGGCACCGCGTCCCAGTGCTTCCTTGGCTTGTGCGGACAGCGCGCCGAAGCTCATGCCGGCAATGGTGACCGGCGTCTTCAGGTGAATCGGCTTCCTGGCGTAGCGCGTTCCCAGTACGACGTCGGTCCCGCACTTCTCCCGGTAGCCTTCCAGCGGATAGCGGCTGACCGAGGCGCCCAGGAACAGCAGGTCATCGAAATGCGGCAGCTTGCGCTTGGTGCCGCCGCCGCGGATATCGTAGATGCCGGTGGCCGCGGCGCGGCGGATTTCGGCCAGGGTGGCCGGGTCGAACGTCGCGGAATAGCGCGGGGGAGTCTGGGTGGAGCTCAATGCCAGCTCCTGCAGTTGGGTCGGGGCATTCATCAGTAGGCTCCGGCGTTATCGACATGGAAGTTGTAGAGCGTGCGGGCCGAGCCATAGAGCTTGAACGACGACGGGTCGACATCCACATGGCCGGCGCGGTGGAGCAGGTCGGCCAGCACCTCGCGTTCGCGCGGGCCCATGGTCTTTTCTTCGCAATCAGCGCCCAGGCTCTTCACCTTGCCGCGCACGTAGATGGCGGCTTCGTATAGCGAGTCACCCAGCGCTTCGCCGGCGTCGCCGAGCACCACCAGGTTGCCCGCCTGTGCCATGAACGCCGAGAAGCTGCCGACGGAACCGCCGACGACGATATCGGCGCCCTTCAGGGAGATCGCGCAACGCAGGCCGGCATCACCGTCGATTACCAGCAGGCCGCCCTGGGCGGTGGCACCTGCGGCGTTGGAA
The DNA here is from genome assembly GCF_000611125.1 of Cupriavidus sp. SK-4. Taxonomy (NCBI): domain Bacteria; kingdom Pseudomonadati; phylum Pseudomonadota; class Betaproteobacteria; order Burkholderiales; family Burkholderiaceae; genus Cupriavidus; species Cupriavidus sp. SK-4. The sequence continues at coordinate 46,843 of NZ_JFJW01000102.1, read as the reverse complement.
GCGAAGCCCTTGACGTGGACCTTGCCGCTCATCATGTTCTCGGCAACGCCCGTGCTGGCGCTGCCATTGATCGTCACGGTGGCGCCTTGGTTCATCCCGGCGGCGTAGTAGCCGGCATGGCCTTCGATGACCACGTCGACAGGCGCGTTCAATCCGGCAGCGATCGCGTGCGCGCCGTTCGGGTTGTCGATCCGCACGTGCAAGCCGCCTTGCGCAGGCACGTCCTTGTGCAGGTACTGGTTGACTTCGCGCAGCGGCGTGACCGCGAGGTCAAACTTCACGCTTTCCATACGTACATCTCCTCGGGTGCTGGTTCGAAAACATGGGCGTGCCTGACGCCGGGCAGGTGGGCCAGCGAGCGGAATTCCGACGCGATGGCGACGTAGTCGTCGGTTTCGGCCACTACCGCGGGCTTGCAGGCGAAGGGGTCGCGGATCAGCGCCAGTTCCGTGGGGGTTCCCATCAGGAAGGTGTAGAAACCATCGAGGACATCAAAGCCTGCCTGCAGCGCCTGCTCGAGCGTGTCGCCTTCGCGCAGCCGCCATTCCAGGAAACGCGTTGCCGCCTCGGTGTCGTTGTCGGTGTCGAAGTGGATGCCATGGGGCGCCAGCATGCGCCGGATGCCGTTGGGATTCGACAGGGAGCCGTTATGCACCAGGCAAAAGTCCTCGCCGGCGGTGAACGGGTGTGCGCGATCGGGCGTGACGGCGGACTCGGTGGCCATGCGGGTATGGCCGACGAGGTGGCTGCCCTGGAGTTCGGCGAAGCGGTAACGGGCTGCCACTTCAGCCGGGGTGCCGATGTCCTTGTAGAGGTCGATGCTGCGGCCCGTCGAGAACACATGCAGCTTGGGGTCGTTCGCGGCGATCCAGTCCTTGACGCGCTCTGGCTCGCCGCGGAAGGTCACGATGCCATGGTTTCCCTGTGCCTGCACGGATGCGTGCACGTCGAGGGCCGCATTCAATGCGTCGGCCAGGCGATTCCAGTCATAGCGTTCGCCGTCATCGGTGTAGCCGGCATAGGCGCTGATCTTCCTGTGGCGTTCTTCCACAGGCGCCGAGAACACCGCCAATCCCGCTGAATCCGGGCCGCGCTCGGTCATGCCGATCAGCATGGGCACCATCAGCTCGCCAAGCTTTTCCCGCAGCGAAGATGTCTTGACTAACAATCCAACAATTCCGCACATAGCGTGATTCCTTCTTCAAAAGAATTCCAGGTACTGCTTCACTTCCCAGTCCGAGACATGCCGTTGATATTCGAGCCACTCCATGCGCTTGAGCTTCAGGAACTCTTGCGCAACGGGTCCCAGTGCCTCGGTCATCAGCGCATCGGCTTCGAGGGCATCCAGCGCGCTGCCAAGGTTCTGGGGCAGCAGGCCGATGCCGGCTTCGGCCAGCTGCGCCTCGCTCCACTCATAGAGATTGGTGTTGCGCGGTGCGCCGGGATCGAGCTTCCGGTCGATGCCGTCAAGCCCCGCCGCAATCACGGCCGCTGTGGCGAGATACGGGTTGGCGGCGCCATCGGGCAGCCGCAGTTCCAGCCGGCCCTTGGGGATGCGGATCATGCTCGAGCGATTGTTGTCGCCATAGCTGATATACGCGGGAGCCCAGGTGGCGCCGGTGAGGGAACGGCCCACCACGAGCCGCTTGTAGGAATTGACGGTGGGCGCGCAAAGCGCCGTGAGCGCCGGCGCATGGGCCAGCAGCCCGCCAAGGAAGTGATAGGCCAGCTGGGACAGGTCCAGCCCGCGCGGGTCGCTCTTGTCAGCAAACAGGTTGCGCTGGCCATCGCCGATCGACATGTGCATATGCATGCCGTTGCCGGGGCGGTTCGCAAACGGCTTCGGCATGAAGGAGCACACCAGGCCCAGCTCGTTGGCGATTTCCGATGCTGCCATCTTGAAGAAGATGAAATGGTCGCAAGAGGTCAGGCAGTCGGTGTAGGTGTAATTCAGCTCGAATTGCCCGTTGGCGTCTTCATGGTCGATCTGATAGACATCGATTCCCGCCGCGCGCAGTCCGTTGGACAGACGCTCCAGGAAAGTGCGCGTGCGCGACAGCCCCTTGTAGTCGTAGCAAGGCTTGGCCAGCGTATCGCTCGGGTCGCACGGCGCGATGCCGCCCTTGTCGTCACGGCGCAGCAGCGAGAATTCAGGCTCGAGGCCGGTATAGAGCGTGTGGCCTCGTTGCGAGAGCCTGGCGATCTGCCGCTTCAGGACGACCCGGCTGTCGTACTGCCATGGCGCACCATCGACATGCCCTTCGCATACGATCCGGGCCAGGCCCGGCTGCCATGGCACCAGCCCGATGGTGTCGAGATCCCCGCGAGCCATGAAGTCCGGGCCATGCGGTTCAATGCCGACGCCCCAGATGGCAAAGCCGGCAAAGCCCGCACCCTCCGCCAGGACCGAGCCAAGATGCGCCACTGGCACCGATTTGGCCTTGGCGACGCCGTGGATATCGACGAACTGCGCGAGGACGTAGCTGACGCCGCGCGTCAGCAGATAGTCTTGAGCGTCTTCGACGGTGTTGAACCGCGGAGCCGGGGTCAGCGCCCCGGCTGGCGCGGAAAGATGCACACTCAACTCTGACTTCATGGATCGGCTCCTTCCGACTTTGGAATGCGCCTCGCAGCGCCAGGCGCATGACTTGCTCACTGGGACGCAAATCTGCGATGATTCCTGTGGAGCAACAAGTGTGCCCATCAGGAATCATCCTCCTGGTGCGTCAATGACCGAGAGACCCACATGAAGACCCATGCCGAGCCCCCTTTTGAAGCCCACGTGCCCCACATTGAGGAATCGGTGGGCATGGTCATTCGCGAGCTGCGGCTGCGGGAAAGGCTGACGATTGCCCAGGTCGCGGAACAGGCAGGCCTGAGCCGCGGGATGCTGTCGAAGATCGAGACCGGCAGCACCATGGCCGGCATGGATACGCTTGCCCGTATCGCCCGCGCGCTGGGCGTGCCAATGGCGGTGCTGTTCAGCAAGTACGATGGCGCGTCGGCCGCCGCGCAGCATGTCAGGCATGGGGCGGGGATGGAGGTGGTGCGGCGCGGCACCAAGAGCGGCCATACCTATCATCTGCTGGCCTATGACCAGGGCCCCGTGAAAGCCTTTGAGCCGTTCCTGATCACGATCGAGGACGACACCGAGCGCTATCCGACCTTCCAGCACCCCGGCACCGAATTCCTGTACATGCTGGAGGGTGTGGTCGAGTATCGCTGCGGACAGCAAACCTATACGCTCGAACCCGGCGATTCCCTGACCTTCGCCGGCGAGATACCGCATGGCCCGGTAGGCCTGACCAGGTGTCCGATCAGGTTCCTGTCCATCACCATCTATCCGCGACAAGGGGAGTGATGGTGCCCTGCGATCAGGATCGGCAGCACAGCAAAGGCGGGGCTCAGGACACCGCGCCGAGACCGTACTTGCCAGTCAGCAACGCACCATTGCGGAAGCGCTCCAGCGAATAAGGGGCGATGTCGATCTCGGTCTCGATGCCCAGGGCTGCCTGGGCCAGCACGCGTCCGACCGCGGGAGCCAGCTTGAAGCCGTGGCCCGAGAAGCCGTAACCCACCACGAGACCCGGTACATCGGGCAGACGCCCGAGCACCGGGTTCCAGTCGGGCGTCACGTCGTAGACGCCGGTCCAGGACGAAGCAATCCCGGCGTCCGCATAGGCGGGGAAGCGCTCGGCGACTTGCGCGCCGACTTCGACCATGTAATCCATGCTGATGTCGCCTTGCTCGTTGTCCGGCGACGACAGCGTCTCACCGACGGTGCCCTCGCTGACCAGCATCTGCCTGCCGCCGTAACTGCGGCAATACAGCATGCCGGGCGAGCCGAGGTCCTTGTACACCGGCATCTGGAACGTATAGGGCGATGCCGCTTCCAGTGCCAGCACGGCATGGCGCTCGGGGACGACCGGGCTGGCGATGCCGGTCCAGCGCTCGATTTCGGTCGCCCAGATATTCTGGGTGCTGATCACTGTGCCGGCGAGGAAGGTCCCTCGCGAGGTTTCAACGCCGGCGACTTTGCCGCCGTCGAGCAACAACCTTTCGACTCCGACGCCTTCGAGGATCCGGACCCCGAGGCGGCGCGCCGCCCGCGCAAAGCCGGTGGCGACCAGGTAAGCGTCGGCAAAGCCGGCTTCCGGCTCGTAGCCGATCAGCGCGGCGTCATCGAAGCGGGCAATCGGAAGCAGGCTTTGCGCTTCCTTTGCATCGAGCAAACGCACTTCGATCCCCTGTGCCTGCTGGGCCTCCAGCGAGGCACGCAGCGGGGCCAGCTTGGGACCATCCGGCGCGGCGATCAGGTAGCCGCACTTGACCATGCCGGCGGAGGCCTCTTCGTCGCCCAGGTAAGCGGCAAAGTCGTTGAACACCTGCCACGACGCTTGCGCCAGCCGGACGTTCTCGATGACCGAGTAGTGCGTCCGCAGAATGCCGCTGGATTGGGAGGTGGTTCCTGTACCGATCTGCATGCGCTCGAGCACCAGCACGTTGGTGCAACCCTGGCGGGCGAGATGGCAGGCGACAGAACTGCCGATCACGCCGGCCCCGATAACGATCGCATCGTAGCTTTGCATGGAGATTTCCTGGTGGGATCAGAACTGGATGCAAGGCTAGAAGCGACGGCAGCCCGGAGTCTTAGATGAAGAAATATTTATAAGAAAGTTTAGATTTGCTTAAGTTATAGTGGCCGACACCGCTCCCTGCTGCAGGCAAGCACATGGCCAAGTCCGCTCCCATGCCCTCCGCGATTTCCCCGACCCGGCGCCGCGAGCGCGTGCCCGACCTGCACGCGCTCCAGACCTTCATGGCGGTCTGCGAATCCGGTTCCATGGCAATGGCCGCACAACGGCTCGGCGTCAGTCAAAGCGCGGTCAGCCAGATGATCCGCTCGCTCGAGATCGAGTACGGGATCCAGCTCTTTGACAGGGAAGTTCGGCCCGCCAGGCCCACGCGCGCAGGGAACATCCTGCTGGAGATGGTGGATCGCCTGCTGGCCGACGCCAGGCATGTGGATGAGGAGCTGCGCAAGCGCGTGCGGCTGGAGCACGCCCAGATTCGGCTCGGTTGTGTGGACTCCTTTGCCGCGACGCTGGGGCCGGCGTTGATTCGCGGACTGTCAGGGTCTGCCAGGCAAATGCAGCTCTGGTCTGGCCTGACCCCGGGCCTGAATGCCCAGCTGCTGGGCCGGGAGCTGGACCTGGCGATCTGCACCGAAGTTCCGGTAGCCGAAGCACGCATTGGCCAGCGACTTCTGTTTTCCGAAAGCTGGGTGGCCGTATTTCCCAAAGGCAGCCATGTACTGCCGTTGTCCAAGGCCCGAGACCTCGCCGACCGTGTTGGCGATCTGCCGCTGATCCGCTACACGCAGCGCTCGGTCATCGGCCAGCAAGTCGAGCGATACCTGCGCCATATCGGCGTGGAAGCGGCACGTCGATTCGAGTTCGATGCGACCGATCCGCTACTGAGCCTGGTGGCTGCGGGACTTGGGTGGGCCGTCAGCACGCCCCTTTGCCTCTGGCAATCGCGGGTGTGGCTGGATCAGGTCGAGCTGGTGCCGATCCCGCCATCCCGGCTGGGCCAGCGCGATTTTTACCTGCTTTGCCGAATGGCGGAATGGTCCGGCCTCGCCGAAGACATTGCCCGCATCACGCGGACGGTGCTCACGCGGGAGCTCGTCCCCGCGATACGCGCCATGCTGCCTGGCTTGCCGGCGGATGCGATCACCGCTGGCACGGCGGAATCTTCCTCAGTCCCTATGCCCTAAACGTCAGGACAAAGCGCGTCCTCCCGCCCTCCGACTCCACCCCAATCCCCCCGCCATGCGCGGCCACAATCGCCTGCGTGATCGCCAGCCCCAGCCCCGCACCATCGGACTCGGGCCGCGCCCGCGACTTGTCCGCGCGGAAGAACCGGTCAAACAGCGAGGGCAGCAGTTCAGGCCGGATGGTCTCGCCTTCGTTCTCGACAACCACCGTCACCCCTTCGGCAGAGGGCAAGATCTCCACCACAATGCCCTTGCCCGCTGGGGTATGCCGCAGCGCATTCGACAACAGGTTGCTCAACGCCCGCCGCAGCATCAGCCGGTCGCCGGTGATGCGGCCACTGCCGCGCACGGCCATGCGCACACCCTTGTCCTCGGCCAACGCATCGTAGAAATCGAACAGCGCAGCGACCTCATCAGCCACCTCGATCGGCTCGGCGTTCGGCAGGGTGATGCCGTGCTCCATCTTCGCCAGGTAGAGCATGTCCGACACCATGCGCGACAGCCGCTGCAGCTCTTCCACGTTGGACGCCAGCACGTCGCGGTACTTGTCCGCATCGCGCGGCTGCGACAGCACCACCTGGGTTTGCGTCATCAGGTTGGTGATCGGCGTGCGCAGCTCGTGCGCCAGGTCCGATGAGAATTCCGAGAGGCGCTCGAAATCGCGCTGCAGGCGCTCCAGCATGGCGTTGAGCGTCGCGGCCAGGTCGGCCATTTCCACCGGCACGGCATCGACCGGCATGCGCTCGTCGAGCTTGTGCGCGGTGACGGTGCGAGCGCGCGAGGCCATGGTGCGCAGTGGCGAGAGCCCGCGGCGCGCGGCCCACCAGCCCAGCAGCCCGCTCGCCAGCGCGGCCAGCGCGGTGTAGAAGGCCAGCGACTGGCGGAAGGCGTGCATGAAGTGGGCATGCAGCGCCGTGTCCATGCCGACCACGACCTGCAGCGGCCCCGGCTGTCCGGGCGGCACCTGCGCCAGCGCACGCATGCCGCGGTAGGTCTGGCCACCCTGTTCCCAGGTGAAGGCATGCCGCTGCGCCGGCAGCTGCGCGGCGGCGGCCAGTGCCATGCCGAAGTCGAAGTCCTGCGTGGCATACAGGCGCCGGCCGTCGGCGGCGCGCACTTCGGCCACGAATCCGGCATGGTGTTCCAGCACCGGGCCCAGGCGTTGCGGCAGCGACGCCGCCGGGCCTTCGGCCGCGATCTTCTGGATTAGCCGCACGTTGTCGCCGAGCACGGCGTAGTCCTCGTCGGCGAAATGATTGTCGATCGCCAGCCAGATCAGCACGCCCAGCCCCAGCAGCACCGCGGCCGACGACAGCGAGAACAGGATGGTGAGCCGTGCCGTCAGCGACATCCGGCCCTTCATTCACTGTCCTCCGCTGCCTCGGGGGCTTCCAGCACATAGCCCATGCCGCGCACGGTCTGGATCAGCTTGGGCTCGAACTCATCGTCGATCTTCGCGCGCAGGCGCCGGATGGCGACGTCGATGACATTGCTGTCGCTGTCGAAGTTCATGTCCCACACCTGCGAGGCGATCAAGGAGCGCGGCAGCACTTCGCCGCGGCGGCGCGCCAGCAGTTCCAGCAAGGCGAATTCCTTGCTGGTCAGCGTGATGCGGCGCCCGGCGCGCGTGGCCCGGCGGCGGCCCAGGTCCAGCACCAGGTCGGCCACCTGGATGCGGTCCAGCGCCATCTGCGCCGTGCCCCGGCGCAGCAGCGTGCGCACCCGCGCGAGCAGCTCGGAAAAGGCGAAGGGCTTGACCAGGTAGTCATCCGCACCCAGCTCCAGCCCCTTGACGCGGTCGGCCACGCTGTCGCGCGCGGTCAGGAACAGCACCGGCACGGCGATCTCCGCGGCGCGCAGCGCCTGCACGATGCGCCAGCCGTCGAGGTCCGGCAGCATCACGTCCAGGATGACCAGGTCATAGGGCTCGGTCATCGCCATATGCTGGCCGTCCAGCCCGTTGGCCACCAGGTCGACGACAAAGCCCGCCTCGGTCAGCCCCTGGCGCAGGTATTCGCCGGTCTTGGACTCGTCCTCCACCACTAGCAGTTTCATCAGCACATTCCTTGATCGATCAGCCCTTTCGGCAGGGTCCGGCAACTCTACGCCGGCAACGCGGGCGCCAACATGACCGGAAGATTACCGGAATGTCATGTTCCAGTCAGACGAGCGTAGGGTGGCCTTCGCTACGCTTGGCATGCTTTCAACCAGGACTGATGACATGCGACGCCACCCCAGTACCGGCCTTGTGCTGCCCGATTTACCCCGCCGCCGCTTCGTGCAAGGGCTGGTTGCCGGCGGCGTGGTGGCCGGCCTTGCCGGCGTCGGCGGCAGCGCGTGGGCGCAGCATGCGGGCCAGCGCGCCGGGCAGGCTGCCCCGGCCGGCTCCGGCTCGGCGCCGGTCCTGCGCGGCACCGAGTTCGACCTGGTGATCGGCGAGTCGCTGGTCAACTTTACCGGCAAGCCGGCCATTGCCACCACCATCAACGGCATGCTGCCCGGCCCGACGCTGCGCTGGCGCGAGGGCGACACGGTTACCATCCGCGTGACCAACCGCCTGCGCGAGGCTACCTCGATCCACTGGCACGGCATCATCCTGCCGTTTGAGATGGACGGCGTGCCCGGCATCAGCTTTGCCGGCATCCCGCCCGGCCAGACCTTTACCTACCGCTTCAAGGTCGCGCAGACCGGCAGCTACTGGTACCACTCGCATTCGGGCTTCCAGGAAATGACCGGCGTGTACGGCGGCATCGTCATCGATTCGGCCTCTGGCCGGGAAAATGTGCGGGCCGACCGCGACCACACCGTGCTGCTGTCGGACTGGACCGACGAGGACCCGATGCGGGTGCTGACCAAGCTCAAGGTCCAGGGCGACTACTACAACTACAACCAGCCGACCGTGGTCGACTTCTTCCGCGACGTCTCGCGCGACGGGCTGAAGCAGGCGCTGGACAAGCGCAGCATGTGGAACCAGATGCGGATGAGCCCGACCGACCTGGCGGACCTGTCCAGCGCCACGCTCACGCACCTGGCCAACGGCGTCACGCCGGCCGGCAACTGGACCGGGCTGTTCCGGCGCGGCGAGACCGTGCGCCTGCGCTTTATCAACGGCTCGGGCAACACCTTCTACGACGTGCGCATCCCCGGGCTGAAGCTGCGGGTGGTGCAGGTCGACGGCCAGGATATCGAACCGGTCACGGTCGATGAATTCCGCTTCGGCCCTGGCGAGACCTGCGACGCCATCGTCGAACCGCGCGACGACGCGTACACGCTGTTCGCGCAATCGATGGACCGTACCGGCTATGCGCGCGGCACGCTGGCGGTCAGGGAAGGGCTGGCGGCGCCGGTGCCCGCGCTCGACCAGGCCGAATGGCTGACCATGACCGACATGATGGGCGCGATGACGGGCCACGGCGGGCATGGCGGCCATGGCGGGAATGCCGGACACGGCGCCATGCAGCACGGCGCGATGCCGATGCAGGGCATGGACCACGCCGGCATGGACCACAGCCAGCACGCCATGGCCGCTGCCGATCCGCTCAAGGTCCCCAGCAAGACCGCCCGCCACGCCCGCACCGAATACGGTCCGGGCACCGACATGCGGGTCGACATGGCCCGCACCAACCTGGACGATCCCGGCATCGGCCTGCGCAACAACGGCAGGCGCGTGCTGACCCTGGCCGACCAGCACACCATCGGCGGCGCCATGGATGCGCGCGGCGCCGGGCGCGAGGTCGAGCTGCACCTGACCGGCAATATGGAGCGCTACACCTGGTCCTTCGACGGCGTCGAGTTCGGCAAGTCGACGCCGATCTACTTCAAGCATGGCGAACGGCTGCGCGTGATCCTGCACAACGACACCATGATGACCCACCCCATGCACCTGCATGGCATGTGGAGCGAGCTGGAAACGCCGGACGGCAGCTTCCAGGCGCGGCGCCACACCATCCCCGTGCAGCCGGCGCAGCGCATCAGCTTCCTGGTCACCGCCGATGCGCTGGGACGCTGGGCCTGGCATTGCCACCTGATGCTGCATATGGATGCGGGCATGTTCCGCGAAGTGGTGGTGGCGTGATGGCTCAACCTGAATTCGCAATTATCTCCATGCACAGGCACAAGAAGACGATACTGGCCGCGGCGCTGGCATTCACCGCAATCGGCGCAGCCCAGGCGCAGGACCCGCATGCCGGCCATGCGCACAAGCACGATGCCCCGGCCGCCATGCAGGGCATGAACCATGGCCAGATGCAGGGCATGGAGCAGGACGGGATCCAGACCATGGACGGTGGCGGCGCGCCGATGCCGGACATGCAGGACATGGCCGCCCCTGCCATGGACCACGGCGACATGAAGATGCAGGGCGGCAGCGCGCCGCCCGACGCCCGCGATCCGCATGCCTATTCCGGCGGCTACCAGCTGGGCGTCGGCAAGTACGCGCTTGGCGACAAGCGCCAGCTGGTGATGGCCGACGAGCATTTGTTCGCCTCGGTGCTGGTCGACCGCCTGGAGTGGGCCCACGCCAACGGCAGCAATGCCGCCGCCTACGAGATGCAGGCATGGTTCGGCAACAGCTACGACAAGCTGGTGCTCAAGGCCGAGGGCGAGGCGTCGAAGGGCAAGCTGCACGAGGCCCGCACCGAGCTGCTGTGGGGCCACGCCGTGGCAAGCTACTGGGATACGCAACTGGGCCTGCGCAACGACGCCGGCAGCGGGCGCCCGGCGCGCAACTGGCTGGCCTTTGGCGTGCAGGGGCTGGCGCCGTACTGGTTCGAGGTCGATGCCACGGCCTATGTCGGCACCAGCGGCCGCACTGCGCTGCGGCTGTCAGCCGAATACGAATTGTTGCTGACGCAGCGCCTGATCCTGCAACCACGCATCGAAGCCAACCTCTATGGCAAGAACGACCCGGAGGTGGGCATCGGCAGCGGATTGTCCAACGGCACCGTGGGGCTGCGGCTGCGCTATGAGTTCAGCCGGCAGTTCGCGCCATATATCGGCGTGGAGCGCTACCAGACCTTCGGCAATACCGCCGACATGATCCGGACCTCTGGCGGCAAGGCGGGCGAAACGCGTTTCGTCGCCGGTGTCCGCGTCTGGTTCTGACACCACAACTTCATCATCCCCAAGCGGAGATAACCATGCATGCCAATCGCCCCCTGATCCAGACCCTGCTTGCCGCAACCGCGGCGCTGGCCAGCAGCATCGCTTTCGCGCACCCGAAGCTGGTGTCGTCCACGCCGGCGGACAAGGCCGAGGTGGCCGCGCCGCAGAAGATCGAACTGCAGTTCTCCGAGAACCTGGTCACTCAGTTTTCCGGCGCCAACCTGGTGATGACCGGCATGCCGGGCATGGCCGACCATGCGCCGATGAAGATGGCCGCGAAAGTCTCCGGCAGCGACGACCCCAAGGCCATGGTGATCACGCCGGCGCAGCCGCTGCCGCCGGGCAGCTATCGGGTGGACTGGCGGGCAGTGTCGTCCGATACCCATCCCGTCAACGGCAAGATTGCCTTCACGGTGAAGTGATTGCCGCAGCCGGACTGGGTAGCCGCCGGGCTGCGCTTGGCGCTCTATGTCGACCTGGCCTTGCTGTTCGGGCTGCCGCTGTTCTGCACCTATGCGCTGCATCGGGGTGAACGGGCCTCACGCTTTGCCATGCGATGCCAGGCGCTTGCGCTGGGCTGTGCCGTAGCGGGCATCGTGCTCTCGCTGGGGGCGCTCGTCGTGATGGCCCGGGCGATGACGGGGGTGTCCGACTACGCTGCATTGCAGGGCCACGTCTTCGCGATGATCGTCACGGGGACGGATTTCGGCGTGGCCTGGTCGGTGCGCCTGGCGGCCCTGCTGCTTTGCGTGCTGACCTGCGTATCCTGGCGCAGGCGGCCGGGCGCGCGCTTCGCCGCGCTGGCCGGGTTCGGCGGGGTAGCGCTGGCCACGCTGGCCTGGGGCGGCCACGGCGCGATGCATGAGGGCGCCTTGCGCTATCTCCACCTGAGCGCCGACGTGGCCCACCTGCTGGCCGCCGGCGCCTGGGTTGGCGCGTTGGCCGCGTTCGTGCTGCTGTCGCTGGCGCGGCCGGCATCGGACCAGGCGGCGGTGGCACTGCTGAGTCGCACCTCGAACGGGTTCGCCCGCGTCGGCACCATCATCGTTGCCACGCTGCTGCTGACCGGCGTGCTCAACTACTGGTTCATCGTGGGCCCGGCGCTGCCGGAGTTTGCGCCGATGTCCTATGGCGGGCTGCTGGCCGCCAAGCTCGCGCTGTTCGTGGCGATGCTTGGCCTGGCCGCCGCGAACCGCTTCCGCCTGAGCCCGCGGCTGGCGTTGGCAGTGCAGGCCGGAGAGCATCGGGCGGCGACGCTGGAGTTGCGGCGCAGCCTGCTGCTGGAGGCGTGCGCCGCCGCGCTGGTGATGGCCCTGGTGGCCATGCTGGGGATGCTGTCTCCGGCACCGCCGTGAGGCCGGGGCCATCAGACATAGGCAATCAGGCGCCCGGCACAGATCACCAGCGACCACGTCACCATCGAGACAATGGCGCTGACGCGCGCGCCGGCCGGCGGCGCGACGCCGCTGTCCCAGCCCCGTTGCCCGGCATGCAGGCTGCGATAGGGCCCGAGGTGGAACCACAGCACATTGGCCAGCGCCAGCGCGACCAGGCACAGCTTGGCCAGGAACGCGGGATTGGCGGCCAGCTCATCGGCATGGGCCAGGAACAGCAGCACGCCGCTGGCCGCGACCGCGACGAAGGCGCCGACGGTGAAGGGCAGCGTATGGCGCAACAGCAGGCTCACCGGCAGCCGCCGGCCGAGTCCGGCCAGGCGCATGTCGACCACGAAGATGGAGCCGAACAGCAGCGCCATGCCAGCCAGGTGGACGATCTCTACCGCGGGATAGGCCCAGGCCGAGCTGCGCAGGGCCATCGAGAACGGCAGCCGCGCCAGCGCGCCGGCCCATTCCGTCCATTGCGCGAACAGCACCGACATGCGGCGCGCGCCGGCTCAGCGCAACTCGACGGTCTTGCCGTCCACTGTGATGCGCTCGGCGCGCAGCTCGCCGGCCTTTTCCTTGCTGGCGTAGCCGACCAGCGTGACCTCGCGCCCCACGGCCACCTTGTCGGCGGTGGCGCCGCGCGCCTCCATCCGCGACACGGGTGCCAGCACGGCCAGCCAGCGCTTGCCGCCGGCGTCGATGCGGATATGCGCGTGGGGGTTCTCGTAGTGGCTTTCGACGATCTTGCCGGTCAGCGTCAGCGGCTTGGTCTCGTCGTAGGTGGACCAGCCGTGATGGGCAATGGCCGGCACGGCGGCCAGCGCCAGCGCGGCGCTGGCGGCAAAGAGGGCGGGGCGGAACAGGGCGCGGAAGCTGGGCATGGGTGGTCTCCGGTCAGGACAGGTGCAGTATAGGCGCCGATCCCGGCCGCGGCAGGGAGACTTATGCGCGGCACGAGTCGGCGCGCTGCACCAGCCGGTGCAGGCTAGGGCTCATGGGCTTGAGCGCGGCGCGTTCGGCCGTGAGCGCGATCGCCAGGTTGCTGCGGTGGCCGCGCAGCGCCGCCTCGAGCAGGGTCAGGCTGACGATGTCGCGCTGCGCATGGCTGCCGCCGAAGCGGTGGGCGATCAGGCGCACCGGCAGCAGCAGGTCGATGGCGGTGGCGTAATCGCCCTGGTCGAACGCGATCAGGGCATCGGCCACCGGCAGCCCCACATCGCGCGACATCATCGCGTTGGTGCCGTTGCCCAGGGCGGCGCGCTCCAGCGCGGCACGGACCTGGTCGGCGGCGGCGGGACGGTGCGCGCCCAGGCTGGCCATCACGGCATGGACATCGTTGAAGGCGTAGTAGCCGGCCGCGCCGCGGCCCAGCCAGTCGTCCGCCACCGGCTGCCAGCGCCGGCCCACGTCCACGCCGCGCAGGTGCAGCCGCCACAGCAGCGCGGAGGCATCCACCAGGTCCAGCGCGATCGCCGGCGTGGGGCGCTTGATATGGCGGTCGTACAGCGCCAGCACCTCGTCGGTCCTGCCCGCTTCCAGCTGGAACAATGCCAGGTGCCACCAGTTGTGCACGGCCAGCATATTGTCGTCGGACCAGTCGTCGCGGCGCCCGTTCAGCCAGGCGATGCCGTCGGCCAGCCGGCCCTGCATCTCCATCACGTGCGCCACCGCGTGCACGGCCCACGGGTCGCGCGGATTGAGCTCCAGCGCGCGCCGGCCGCTTTCCTCGGCGCGCTCGTAGAGCTGGGTTTCTTCCAGGCCGAAGGCATGCATGCCGAGCAGGTAGCCGTAGCCCGGCATGCCGGCATCCCAGTGCGGCAGCGCCTGCGCCACGCGGTCGCGCAGCATCGACGACTGCCCCAGCAGGAAGTCGCCGAGATGCGCGGTCTGGATCGCCAGCAGATCGCGTGGATAGTCGATCACGATATCGCCGTAGAGCCGGACCGAGCGCTCGAACTCGCCGTCCAGCCAGGCGCGTGCCGCGGCGATATGTCGGCGCTCGCGGTCGTTGGCGCGGCCGTGCAGGGCTTCGCCGGCTTCGACGCTCTGGCGCAGCATGGGCTCGGCCGTGCCATCGCCAGAGGTGACCATCAGCGCGGCGCGCAGCGCGTGGCCCATGGCGAAGTCGGGGTCGGCGGCCAGCGCCGTGTCGATGGCGGCGAGCGGGTCGCCGTAGTAGCCGTTCAGCAGTTGGAGGGCGGTCTCATACTGCTCGACCGAGCGAGCGTTCTGGGTCGAGACCGGAAGGTCCCGTGAATCCGTGAGTGCCATGGCAATCTCCGTGCGCCCGCGGCAGCGGGGCTGTCACGAACCATCGTAGACGGCAAAACGCCCCGTGTAACGGATGCGGCGGGGTGCGCCGCACCATGCCTGCCGCAAGGCGCACGGCGGGGGTGCGTTGTGCGCTATATGCCGCTGCCGCCATATCGTTGCCGTGTGTCGGTTAAACTGCCGCATCCCCAATCACGACCTCACGACCAGGTTTCCCATGAAAACACTTGCGCTTTTCCTCGGCACCCTGACCTTGGCCTGCGCCGCCTCCGCTGCCGCCCCGGCCGCCTCGGCCCCGGCCGCCCCCGCTGCGGCGCCGCAGACGCTGGCGTCGGGCATGACCATCCAGCACCTGATCAAGGGCAATGGCGCCTCGCCCAAGGCCACCGACGCGGTGCAGGTCCATTACCGCGGCACGCTGGCCGACGGCACCGAGTTTGACAGCTCGTACAAGCGCGGCCAGCCGATCTCGTTCCCGCTCAACCGCGTGATCCCGTGCTGGACCGAAGGGGTGCAGGCCATGCAGGTGGGCGGCAAGGCCAAGCTGACCTGCCCGCCGGCCACGGCCTACGGCGCGCGCGGCGTGCCGGGCACGATCCCGCCGAACGCCACGCTCACCTTCGAGGTGGTGCTGCTGGGGATCGGCGGCTAAGGAGCATCAGCGCGGCGCCTGCGGCTGCGCGGGCGCAGGCGTGCCCGCCGGCGCCTCCGCGGCGGGCGCGGCGGGTGCGGCGGCCGCGCCGCTGTCGTCATCTTCGTCGTAGTCCGGCAGCGACGTGTTCTCTCCCAGCAGGTAGCGGCGCCGCTGCAGGTAGGCATCGCGCACAAAGGTGTACTTGTCCAGCGCGGCCAGCTTCAGCAGGTCGGTGGCGCCCAGCAGGTTGGTGCGCACGTCCACCACGTTCATCCCGAACAGCGAATTGCGCACCGCCGGCTCGGCATAGGTGGTCGGGTCGAACTGGAAATTCACATACAGGCCCACGCCGTCGCGGAATGAGCTGGGGCCGAACAGCGGCAGCACCAGGTAGGGTCCCGACGGCACGCCCCACGTGCCCAGCGTCAGGCCGAAATCCTGCGAATGTTTCTGCAGCCCGGCGGGCGTGGCGATGTCGATCAGTCCGCCGATGCCCAGCACGGAATTGATCGCCACCCGCATGAAGCTCTCCGCTGCCTCAACGCCCTTGCCCTGCAGCAGGTTGTTGGCAAAGTTTCCGATGTCCGCGATGTTCGAATAGAAATTGGTGACCGCGGTGCGCACCGGCTCCGGCGTGACCGCCTTGTAGCCCTTGGCCACGGGCACGGCCACGTACTGGTCGAGCTTGTCGTTGACGGTGAAGACCGCGCGGTTCATCGGCTCGAGCGGATCGTCGGGATTGGCTTGCGGGCCGGTGGCGCAGCCGGCGAGCAGGGTGGCGGCAATGGCGGTCGTGGCAACGGATGTAGCGCGCTGGCGTAAAGGCATCGTACGAAGGGAGTCGGGGTCGGCCGCGTCGGGTTTGTGATCATGACCGGGCGGCTTTGTCATGTTTGTGATGGGCGCCTTCGCGCGGGCGGCCCATCAGGATCGGCTGGAAGAACACCGCGCCGACCAGCGTGCACGCCAGCGCCAGCGCCAGCAGCTTGCCCATGCTGGCGGTGCCGGGATGCTGCGACAGCCACAGGCTGCCAAAAGCGGTGGCGGTGGTGGCCGCGCTGTACAGCACGGCGTGCGTCAGGCTGGACTGCAGCAGCTGGGTCTTGCCGTGCCGCCAGGCAATCACGTAGTAGATCTTGAACGCGACGCCGACGCCCAGCAGCAGCGGCAGCGCGATCACGTTGGCAAAGTTCAGCGCAATGCCGAACAGCACGCACAACTCAAGCGTGACGATGGCCGAAACCAGCAGCGGTATCAGCGTGCGCAGCACGTCGCCGAAGCGGCGCAGCGTGATCCACAGCAGGATGGTGATCGACACCACCGCCCAGATGCCGGCCTGCGCAAAGGCGGCCATGATGGTATCGGCCGAGCCGCGGATCGCGATCGGCCCGCCGGTGGCGGTCGGCTCCACGCGCAGCACGGCGGTGATGAAGCGGTCCAGCGCGGCCTCGCGCTGCGCGCTGGCGGGCGGCGGCAGCTTCGGGCTGACGCTGACCAGCGCGCGCCCGTCCGGCGTGATCCAGTCGCGCACCAGTTCGGGCGGCAGCGTCTGCTGGCTGACGGGCTGCGGGCCCAGCGCCAGCTTCAGCCGTGCCAGCGCCAGCTGCAGCGGCACGGCGATGGCGCGCTCGGCGCGGTCGCGCGTGGCGGCGTCGGCGGTGGCCAGCTGCTTCAGCGCGGCGGACAGGTGCGCGGCTTCGGCCGCGCCCGGGCCGGGATGTTCGTCGGCGGCGATGGCGAGCTGCCGCGCGGCATTGCGCAGCGCATTGACGCGCGCGCTGTCGGTGGCGGGCGTGGCGGTGGGCTGCGTCAGCGCCGGCATCAGCGCGGCCGAGGCCTGGCCGATGGCCTGCAGCTTGGGCGGCTGGTCGTCGGGGATAAAGGTCTGCAGCGTGACCGCGCGCGCCACCTCGGGCAGCGCCGCCAGCTTGCCCGCGAGATCGCGCGCGGCCGGCAGCGAAGGCGCCAGCACGCTGACATCGTCGGTGCCGGCCTGTGGCGCGTCCTTGAGCGCCCGCAGCGTGGCCATCGATTCGGACCTGGGGTCCTTCAGGTGCAGAGGGTCGAAGTCAAAGCGCAGGTGCGGCAGCAGCGGCGCGCCTGCCAGGATCGCGAGCAGGGTGACCAGCAGCACCGGCTTGCGATAGCGGTCGAAGAACCGGTCCGCGGGCGCCAGCCACGCGAAGCCCGGCGCCTCGGGCTCGCCGCCGGGCTTGAGCACGCAGATCAGCGCCGGCAGCAGCGTGAAGGTGGTGGCAAATGCCACCATCATGCCCACGCCCGCGATCAGCCCCAGCTCGGCCACGCCGCGGTAGTCGGTGGGCAGGAAGCAGAAGAACGCCGCCGCCGTGGCCGCGGCGGCCAGCGCCAGCGGCGCGCCCACAGCGCGCGCGGCCAGCCCCAGCGCTTCGACGATATGGTCGCGGTCATGGCGCTCGGCGCGGTAGCGCACGCCGAACTGGATGCCGAAGTCCACGCCCAGCCCGACGAACAGCACCGCGAACGCCACCGAGATCATGTTCAGCGCGCCAACCATCGCCAGTCCCAGCGCGGCGGTGATCAGCAGCCCGGCAAACAGGCTGGCCAGCACCGCCACGATCAGTCGTGCCGAGCGCAAGGCCAGCCACAGGATCAGGACCACCACCAGCACCGTCAGCACGCCGTTGAGCACGGCGCCGTCGCTGACCGAGGCGAATTCATCGTCGGCCAGCGCCTGCGGGCCGGTCAGGCGCACCGTGGCCTGGTAGCGCTGCGCCAGCTGCAGGTCGGCCGCGGCCTGCCGGATCGCGCGCGAGGCGGCGGCCCCGGCCTGCAGGTCGCTGTAGTCCAGCACCGGGCTGAGCGCGATGTAGCTGTAGACCTGGCCATCGGGCCCGGGCTTGAGGCTGTCGTCGAGCAGCCCCGCCCAGGACAGCGCGGCGGGCTTGCCGGCCAGCACCTGGTCCAGTGTCCGTGCACTGTTGCCCAGCAGCCTGGCCATGTCGCCCAGCTTTACCTGCCCCATTTGCAGCGGCAGCGTCAGCGTGGTGGTGAGGAGATCGGACAGGCCGCGCAGGGTCGGGTCATGTGCGAGCGCGTTGACCAGCGGGCGCGCCTGCATCAGTTGCTGCGTGAGCTGGCGCACTTCATCCGTGCTGGCGAACAGCAATCCGTTGCGCGCGAAGAACGGGCCGCCGCCGGGCTGGCTGACCGCGGTGAAGCGTGCCGGCTGGCGGCGCAGCGCCTCGGCCAGCGCGTCGGCGGCGGCGTCGGCCAGCTCTGTCGCGGGCGCCTGCACCACCGCCAGGATCAACTGGTTGCGCTGGGGAAAGGCGTCGCCGATGGCGGCGTCGCGCACCGCCCAGGGGGCGTCGGATTCCAGCAGCCGGCCGATGTCGGTGTTGATCGCAAAGTTGCGGGCCACGTAGACGCCGCTGACGGCGGTCAGCAATGCCGCCAGGATGATGACGCGCCACGGCCAGGCGGTGGCAAGCCGGACAATGCGTGTCAGCAGCGAAGTCAGCATGGGCGGATCCGGAAGGAGCACGAACCGCGAGTATATCGGCTGGCAGCGTGGCGCATGCGGCATGCGCGGCCCGGGCATCCGCGATTCAGGCCGATCCGCTATAAACTGTCAGCCTGGCGCCGGCGCTGCAGCGGCGGCGCCGCTTCACCGTCCTTCCTGGCTCTCACATCCATGACGATTCACGGTTTGCTTCCCCTGGCGCCGCTTGCAGCGGTGGCCATGGTTTCCGTAGCGCACGCCCAGGCAGTCCAGCCCGGCGACCTGCGCGCCAGCCCCGAGCGGCTGGTGCAGGCCGCGGTGGAGGGCGTGATCGGCACCATCCAGTCCAATCCCGATACGCGGGCCGGCGACCTCGCCAAGATTACCGCGGTCGTGCAGAAGCAGTTCCTGCCTTACACGGATTTCCAGCGCACCACGCGGCTGGCGCTGGGCAGTGCCTGGCGCACCGCCACGCCGGAGCAGCAGCAACAGCTCCATGAGCAGTTCCAGATGCTGCTGGTGCGCAGCTATGCGGTGTCGCTGGCGCAGCTGCGCGAGCAGAACGTCAAGTTCCGCTACCAGCCGGTCAAGTCCGGCAGCGGCGCCACCGATGTGGTGGTGCAGACGCGCGTGATCAACAATGCCGACGAGATGCAGATCGACTACCGGCTGCAGCGCACAGCCAACGGCTGGAAGATCTACGACATCAACATGATGGGGGCGTGGCTGATCGAGGTGTACCGCAAGCAGTTTGCGGACATCGTCGCGCGCAGCGGGGTCGACGGGCTGGTGAAGTACCTGACCACCCACAACGCGCGCCAGGCGTCTGACGCCTGAGCGCCGCACGCCATCATGGCGCGGCGTGGCCGGTGTCCCGGTTGCGCCGCCAGTGGCGCAACTCCACCCATTGCCATGACAGCAGCGCGGGCACGCCGAACAGGATCTCGCGCGCGCGCTTGACCAGCGCCAGCGCCAGCGAGACCTGCGCATCCATCCCCAGCACCTGCCCCAGCAGCATCACCACCGCTTCCTGCACGCCCAGCCCGGCGGGCACGAAGAACGCTACGTGGCGCGCGGCCTGGGTCAGCGATTCGATCGCCAGCGCCTGCCAGACCGGCACCGGATGGCCCAGCAGCATCAGCGCCAGCCAGATCTCCAGCGTACCGCTGACCAGCCCTGCCAGTTGCCAGCCCAGCGCCGCCAGCAGCTCGCGCCGGCGCCGGTTGAGTGCGCGGATATGGGCATCGAGCCGCGCACCGTCGATCATCGCGACGATGCGGTGATCTTCGCCAAACAGCTTGCGCGCCGCGCCTTCCAGTTTCTCGAATATCGCGGTGTGCCGCAGCGACAGCGCGAACAGCACCGGCACCGGCAATGACAGCAGCAGCCCGGCCAGGATGACCCAGGCCCCGCCGCTGTCCTGCAGCGCGGCCAGCAGCAGCAGCACCCCCATGGCCGAGAACAGGTACTGCGAGAACAGCGTCAGCATCACTTCGACCACGATGCTGGCGGTGACGGCGGTGGTGTCGCGGATGCGCAGCCGCGTCAGGCGGATACCGACCAGTTCACCGCCGATCCCCACCGTTGGCAGCAGGCGGTTGACCGCTTCGCGCACCGTGGCGACCCACCACAGGAAACCGAGTCCCGCCTTCTCCTCGGGGTCGGCCGAGGTCAGCAGGACGCGCCAGCCTTGCGCGTCGAGCAGCAGCGGCAGTGCGTGCAGGGGCACCAGCAACAGCAGCAGCCAGCCGCCCTGCGTCACGATGGCGGCGATATCGCTGGCGCCCTGGTGGATCACCAGCGCGGTGAGCGCCAGCAGCCCGATCAGGCCGGTCAGGTAAGCAATGCGTTTCATCTTGAAGAGTCAGGGCACCAGCACGTCGGCAAAGCCGCCGCGCCGGTTGGCCGCGCGCTCCAGCGCGGCGCGCACGCGCGGCGACAGCAGCGCGGCCAGTTCGTCGGCGTGGCGGTAGCCGCGCATCGATGCGGTGATGGCCTCGCCAGAGACCACGGCCGGGTGCAGGTAGATCTCGCCCACGCCCGCGGGCAGCTGCGCCAGCGCCTGCAGCAGCGCTGCCTCGTCCATCTGCCCGCTGCGCGCGATGCCGACCACGTAGTCATTGTGCGCAATGCCGGCGCGGTCCAGGCGCCGGCGCAGCAGCGCTAGCCAGGGGCGCAGCGGCAACGGTGCGCCGTGCTCGCGCGGCAGGCGCATCGCGCGCAGGCCGTAGTCGCGCCCGATCGACAGGATCAGCGACAGCACCGTCGGGTGCAGGTGGAAATGCTTGTGCGTGTTGACGTGGTCCAGCGGCAGCCCGGTGGCGGCAAAGGCTTCGAACTGCGCGCGGATCTCCGCCGCCAGCTGGCGGCGCACCCGCGGCAGGAAGAAGAAGCGGCAGCCGTCCAGGGCCATGGCGGAGCCGAAGCGGCCTCCGGCGTCGACCAGGTCGGGGATCTGCGCGCGCGGCAGCGTGGCCGGGCCGTCGGCCAGCACCACGTGCAGCCCCACGCGCAACGACGGCAGGCGGCGCGCGCGCTCGACCGCGTCCGCCACGGCGGGCGCGCCCACCATCAGGCTGGCGGCGCTGAGCACGCCGTCGCGGTGGGCCAGTTCCACCGCCTCATTGACGGCGGGGTGCAGGCCGAAGTCGTCGGCGGTGACGATCAGCGCGCGTTGCGAGGCACAGGATAGCGCGTGGGCCAGGATCAGGCCTCGTGCGAGCGCAGGAAGCGGAAGAACTCCACGCCTTCACGCAGGCGCCGCTTCATCATGTCCCAGCTGCCCAGCATCTCGCGCACGATTTCCCAGATTTTGCCGGGGCGGAAGTAGAAGCGCTTATAGAAGGTCTCCACGCCGTGGTAGATGTCTTCCTTGGACAGATGCGGATAGCTGATCGCGGCCAGCTGCACGCCCTGGTCGTTGACCAGGTTGATGACCTTGTTTTCCTCGAGCCAGCCGTTCTCCACCGCCTGCCGGTACAGCGTGGTGCCGGGGTAGGGCGCGGCCAGCGAGACCTGGATGGTGTGCGGGTTGATTTCCTTGGCGTACTCGATGGTCTTCTCGATGGTCTCGCGCGTCTCGCCCGGCAGGCCCAGGATAAAGGTGCCGTGGATCTGGATGCCCAGCTTGCGGCAGTCCTCGGTGAAGCGGCGCGCGATGTCCGTGCGCAGGCCCTTCTTGATGTTCAGCAGGATCTGGTCGTCGCCGGACTCATAGCCCACCAGCAGCAGGCGCAGGCCGTTCTCCTTCATGATCTTGAGCGTGCTGTACGGCACGTTGGCCTTGGCATTGCACGACCACGTCACGCCCAGCTGGCCCAGCCCGCGCGCGATCTCTTCCACGCGCGGCTTGAAGTCGGTGAAGGTGTCGTCGTCGAACATGATCTCCTTGACCTCGGGCATGTTCTCCTTGATCCATTTGACCTCGGCGATCACGCTTTCGGCCGAGCGCGTGCGGTAGCGGTGCCCGCCCACGGTCTGCGGCCACAAGCAGAAGGTGCAGCGCGAACGGCAGCCGCGGCCGGTGTAGATCGACACATAGGGGTGCTTCAGGTAGCCGATGAAGTAGTTGTCGATCTTCAGGTCGCGCTGGTAGACCGGCGCGACGAAGGGCAGTTCGTCCATGTTCTCGATCATCGGGCGCTGCCCGTTGTGTTCGAGCGAGCCGTCCGGCAGACGGTAGGAGAGGCCCAGGATGTCCTTGAGCGGCTTGCCCGCGGCCACGTCCTGGCAGGTGTAGTCGAACTCCTCGCGGCAGACGAAGTCGATGGCCTCGCTGGCACCCAGCGTGCCGCCCGGATCGACCGCGGGCTTGGCGCCGACCATGCCGATCATCACATCCGGCTTGCGCTGCTTCAGTTCCTCGGCGAACTTGGCGTCGGTGGGGAACGAGGGCGTGCTGGTGTGGATGATGACCAGTTCATAGTCCGCGGCAATATCCAGCGTCTGCTGCACGGTCAGGCCGTCGGCCGGTGCGTCGAGCACGCGGCTGCCCGGCACCAGCGCGGCGGGCTGCGCCAGCCAGGTCGGGTACCAGAACGACTTGATCTCGCGCTTGGCCTGGTAGCGCGAGCCCGCGCCGCCGTCGAAGCCGTCGAAGGAAGGGGCCTGGAGGAACAGGGTTTTTTTCATTGCGGCCTCTGGGGATGGATGCCGGTGGATGAAGGTTGGTTCGGGGTCAGCGCAGGACTGGTGTGCAGGGCATCGCGCACCGACAGCACCTGCTCGCGCCACTGCACGCGCTTGCCTGCCAGCGCAAATGCCCAGCCGGCCAGCAGCAGCGCATCGCGCAACGGTGCGCGCAGTGCGGCGGCGACGCTGCCTGCCAGCAAACTGCGCGCCAGCGCGCCGGCGGCCGCCACCGCAATCACCAGCGGCTGCGGCGCCAGCAGCACACCCAGCGCCAGCATCGGCCAGGTGAACGTGATGAAGGTAAAGGCAAAGCCCGGCGGATTCAGCGATCGGATCGTGCGCAGCCAGCGCAGCTCATGCCGCCACAGGTCGGTGAAACGGTCCTCGGTGACATCGGTCGTGACCACCACCTCCGACAGCACCGTGCGCAAGCCCTGCTGCCGCGTCAGCTCGCCCAGCCAGTAGTCGTCGGCCAGCCGCTCGGACAAGGCTGCGAAGCCACCGATGGCTTCCAGCGCATCCCGCCGCAGCGCAATCGTCGCGCCAAAGGCAAAGCGTTGCGAGCCGCCCGCGTGGGCGATGCGCACCGACGGCGCGAACCAGTCGTTGATGAACTGCGCGCCGATGCGCGACCACGGCCCGCCAGTCGGATTGCCGCGGTAGAGGCAGGTGACCACGCCCACGCCGGCGTCGACCAGCGGCGCGGTCACGCGCGCCAGGTAGTCGGGCGGCACGGCGATATCGCTGTCGGCGATCACCAGCACATCGTGCGTCGCTTGTGCGAACAGGTTGACCAGGTTGCTGACTTTCAGGTTGGTGCCGTGCACTTGCGGATCGACCACCAGCGCGATGTCGCACGCCGGGAAGTCGCGGCGCAGCCGTTCGACCACGGCGATGGCGGGATCGTCCGCGGCACGTACGCCGAATACCAGCTGGAACGACGGATGCCGCTGCCGGCACAGCGTGGCCAGGTTCTGGTACAGCCGGGGCTCGGCGCCGCACAGAGGCTTGAGCACGCTGACCGGTGTCGTTGCGGTGCCTCCGCTTGCCGCCGGCGCGCGATGCGACAGCCATGCCGCAGCCAGCGCATAGGCCGCCGACACGCAGGTCAGCGCAGCGCCTGGGAGGGTGGCAGCAAGTTCCGCGGCCATCGGCAGTGCAGTCAGTGCGTGGCCGCGGCGTTGGCCTCGGCCGGCCGCGGCCGGTTGGCGCGCGGTTTCGCGCGCTGGATTTCCTCGAGCTTGATCTCGACGTGGCGCGAGAACACGTAGTCGGCCGGCCGCTGCTGGTCCAGCGCAATATCGGGCGCCATCGGCCCGCTGGTGCGCACGCCGCGCAGGCTCACGCCCAGCGCCTTGAGCGGATGGGCAAAGGTGTCGGCCACGGCGGTGGCCTCATAGCCGCTGTGGACCATGCAGTCGGCGCACTTCTCGTAGTTGCCGGTGCCGTAGGCGTCCCAGTCGGTTTCTTCCATCAGCTCGCGGAAGGTGGCGGCATAGCCCTCGCCCACCAGGTAGCACGGACGCTGCCAGCCGAAGACGGTGCGCGCCGGGTTGCCCCACGGGGTGCAGTGGTAGGTCTGGTTGCCGGCCAGGAAGTCCAGGAACAGCGTCGACTGGCTGAAAGCCCAGTTCTTGCCGGCGCGGCCGCGGCTGAGGATGTCGCGGAACAGCTGGCGGGTCTTGCCGCGGTTCAGGAAGTGCTGCTGGTCCGGCGCGCGTTCATAGGCATAGCCCGGCGACACGGTGATGCCGTCCACGCCCAGCGCCTTGACCGAGTCGAAGAACTTCGCCACGCGCTCGGGCTGGGCATCGTTGAACAGCGTGCAGTTGATATTGACGCGGAAACCCCGTTCCTTGGCCAGCCGGATCGCCTCGACGCAGCGGTCGTACACGCCTTCCTGGCACACCGAGCGGTCATGCATCTCGCGGTCGCCGTCGAGGTGCACCGACCAGATGAAATACGGGCTGGGCTGGTACTGGTCCAGCTTCTTTTCCATCAGCAGCGCATTGGTGCACAGGTAGACGAACTTGCGCCGCGCGATGATGCCTTGCACGATCTGCGGCATGTCCTTGTGCAGCAGCGGCTCGCCGCCGGCGATGGAAACCACCGGGGCACCGCATTCATCCACCGCCTCCAGGCATTCCTGCACCGACAGGCGCTGGTTCAGGATGGGATCCGGATAATCGATCTTGCCGCAGCCTGAGCACGCCAGGTTGCAGCGGAACAGCGGTTCCAGCATCAGGGCAAGCGGATAGCGTTTCTGTCGCGACAGATGCTTGCCGACGATGTAGGCGCCCACGCGGGCGACCTGCAGTAGCGGAATAGCCAAGGCAGCTTCCTCTGGTTGGGTTCAGCCGGCGATATTCTCGTTGGCGGTGGCCGGTGCGGCCGCGACTGCGGCGGGTTCCTTGCCGGCCTTGCGCGGGGCCGATTGCGGCTTCACGTCGGCCAGCTCGGGCGGCAGCCGGAACTCGGCATGTTCCTCGCGCCCGGCCATGGTGGTGACATCTACCGGGCCCAGCCGGCGCAGTGCGTTGATCACGTCCTCGACCATTTCCTCGGGGGCGGAGGCGCCGGCGGTGATGCCCACCACGTTGGCGTCGCGCACCCAGGCAGGGTCCAGCTCGGCGCCTTCGGCGATCAGGTAGCTGGGCACGCCGCTTTCAGTGCCGATCTCGCGCAGGCGGTTGGAGTTGGAGCTGTTGGTCGCGCCAATCACCAGGATCACGTCGGCCAGCTTGCACAGGTCGCGCACCGCGCTCTGGCGGTTCTGCGTGGCGTAGCAGATGTCGCGCGTATCGGGACCGACCAGGTTGCTGAAGCGGCGCCCGAGCGCGGCTATGATATTGCGGGTGTCGTCCACGCTCAGCGTGGTCTGCGTGACATAGGCGACCGGGGTGTCGGCGGGCAGGTCCAGCTGCGCGACCTCGGCCTCGTTCTGCACCAGGATCACCTTGCCCGGGATCTGGCCCATGGTGCCTTCCACCTCCGGGTGGCCGGCATGGCCGATCAGGATCACTGTGCGGCCGCTGGCCGCGTACTGGCGGCCCTGGGTATGGACCTTGATCACCAGCGGGCAGGTGGCGTCGATGGCATGCAGCTGGCGCTGGCTGGCATCGGCGATGACCTCGCGCGAGACCCCGTGCGCGCTGAAGATCGTCACGGCGCCGGTCGGGACTTCGTCCAGTTCTTCGACGAAGCGCGCCCCCTTGTCCTTCAGTCCCTCTACGACGTGCTTGTTGTGCACGATCTCATGCCGCACGAACACCGGGGCGCCATGCTTGACGAGGGCGCGGTCGACGATCTCGATCGCGCGCACCACGCCGGCGCAGAAGCCCCGGGGCTGAGCAAGAATCACCTGCATAGAGTAAGCCCCCCGACCCTTTGCAACGGGTTTCAGTGTTTGGGATGGCGGGACAGGAAATGCACCGGCATCCACCGGAGATCCACCGCAGATCACATTTCCGTCGCACGGTGGTTACTATATACCCGACACGCCGGCTTTGTCTGGAGGCGCTTTGGCCAGCGCGAGGCTGGCCAAAGCGCCTCCGCCTCACGGGAAAACGGGTTTATGACGATAAACGATGACGTGCTGGTGACAGGCGCCTCTGGCTTTCTCGGCTCGGCGGTGGCGCGCAGGGCGCTAGCACGCGGCTTCCGGGTGCGCGTGCTGGTGCGCCCGCAAAGCCCGCGCACCAACTTGGCCGGGCTGCCGGTGACCGTGGCGGAAGGCGACATGCGCGACGCCGGCGCCGTGGCCGCCGCGCTGCAGGGCGTGCGCTACCTGTTCCATGTGGCCGCCGACTACCGGCTGTGGGCGCCGGACCCCGAGGACATCGTGCGCACCAACGTCGACGGCACCCTGGCCGTGATGGAGGCCGCGCAGCAGGCCGGCGTCGAGCGGGTGGTCTATACCAGCAGCGTGGCGACGCTGCGCGTGGCCGGCGCGCGGGCGCCGGTGGACGAGACCGCGGCGCTGCGCCCGCACGAGGCCATCGGCGCCTACAAGCGCAGCAAGGTGCTGGCCGAGCGCGTGGTGGAAAAGCTGGTGTCCGAGCGCGGCCTGCCGGCGGTCATCGTCAACCCGTCCACCCCGATCGGCCCGCGCGACGTGCGGCCCACGCCGACCGGGCGCATCATCGTCGAGGCCGCCACGGGCAAGATCCCCGCCTTTGTCGATACCGGCCTGAACCTGGCGCATGTGGATGACGTGGCCGAAGGGCATTTGCTGGCGCTGGAACGCGGCCAGGCCGGCGAGCGCTACATCCTGGGCGGCCAGGACGTGATGCTGCAGCAGATGCTGCGCGACATCGCGCAGCTGTGCGGCCGGCGCCCGCCGACCGTGCAGCTGCCGCGCTGGCCGCTGTACCCGCTGGCGTATGGGGCGGAGGCGGCGGCGCGCTTTACCGGCAAGGAGCCGTTCATCACTGTAGATGGACTCAATATGTCCCGGTACCGGATGTTCTTTACATCAGACAAGGCGTGCCAGGTGCTGGGCTATCAGCCGCGGCCATACCAGGAGGGTTTGCGGGACGCGCTGGAGTGGTTCCGGGCGCAGGGGTATCTCGACAAGCGCTAAGCTGGCAGGGCGCGCTCAGGACCGCACCGGCGCCTGCGCCCGGCCCTTCCACTGCCCGCCGCGCCGCAGCCAGTAGCGCCGTGCCGAGTCGATGGTTGCCCCCAGGTAGAACAGCGCCGTGACCGGCAGCAGCGGCGCCANCGCCGGCGCCCCCAGCCACGCCGGCTGCCGGTATTCGCGCAGCATCGGCAGGTAGGCCAGGGTCATCGCGCCCCAGGCCAGCCATGCCGGCCACAGCCGCCAGCCGATCGCCAGCACCGGCGGCACCAGGTAGGTCAGCACCATGCCCGCCACCGCGCCGGCCAGCAGCAGGGGCGAATAGCGCAGCTGGGTGTAGGCGCTGCGCGCGATCATGTCCCACAGGCTGCGCCAGTCGTTGTAGGGCCGCAACGACACGCTGTCGTCGGCCAGGTCCAGGCGGATCGCGCCGCCGGGCTTGATGCGCGCGGCCAGGCTGCAGTCGTCGATCAGCTCGCCGCGGATGGCGGCAAAGCCGCCGATGCGCGCCAGCGCCGCGCGGCTGGCCAGCATGCAGCCGCCGGCCGCGGCCGCCACGCGGCTGCGGGCATCGCGCACGCGGGCGAAGGGGTAGAGCTTGGCGAAGAAGAAGACAAAGGCCGGCACGATCAACCGTTCCCAGGCGGATTCGCAGCGCAGCCGCACCATCAGCGAGACCAGGTCGCGCCGTTCGTGCCCGGCCCGCGCCACCAGCGCGGCCAGCACGCCGGGGCCGTGCCAGATATCGGCATCGGTCAGCCAGATATAGCGGGCCTGTGGGGCGATGCGGTCGGCCGCGGCCAGTCCCTCAGACTGCGCCCAGACCTTGCCGCTCCAGCCGGCGGGCAGCTCGCGGGCCCCAATCACCGTCAACCCCTGCGGGCGCGCGGTGGCCGCGGCGGCGGCGTGGGCGATATCGGCGGTGCCGTCCTGGCTGTGGTCGTCCACCACCACCAGCGCCAGCCGGCCCGGATAGCGCTGGCCCAGCACGCCGGCCACGGCGCGGCCAATCACCTCGGCCTCGTTGCGGGCGGGGATGACCGCGACCACTTCCGGCCAGGCCGCGGGATCCGGTGCGGCAGCCGGCTTGCGCACGCGCCAGAAGCTGGCGCGGGCAAAGATCAGCACCAGCCAGACCGCCAGCGACAGCAGCGACAACGCCAACGCAAGGTGCATGGGCCGGCCCTATTTCACCAGGCGGCGCGCCAGCCGGGCCAGCCGCGGCACGGTTTCCGGGCGCAGCAGGCGCGCGTCGTAGCCGGCCATGCGCCGGTCGTTCTCGGCCAGGCACAGCTCGATCATCGCACCCGGCGTCAGGGCTTCGCCCAGCGCTGCGGAGCCGTTCATGGTGAAGTTGGCGTCCTGGGCCACGCCGTCAGTGTCGATGCCGCGCGCTATGCCGATGCGCTCCCAGATCAGGAAGGCCCACACCCGCGCCACCTTCAGCGCAAACAGCGGGCGGCGCCACCACGGCAGGTTGCGCCGATACCAGGCGGCCCAGTTGACGAAGAACAGGATATGGCGGCCTTCCTCCTGGATCACCGGCTCGAAGGTCTCGACCAGCTCGGCGGGAAAGAAGCCCGAGCGCCTGGCCGCGGCGAACAGGCCGAAGGCGAAGAAGCTGTCGATGCACTCGCTGTAGCCGGTGACCAGCCAGCCCCATTCCGGATCGTCCGGGGGCGGGTAGTCAGGCTCGGGCGCGAGCGCGATGCCGTAGGCCTCGACCAGCTTCGACAGCACCACCTTGTGGCGCGCCTCTTCGCCGCCGTCCATTTCCAGCGCGCTGCGCAGCAGCGGATCGCCGACGGTATCGGCAAAGGTCTTCACGCGGATCGAGGCGCGGCCCTCGGTCTGCACGGCGATATCCCAGATCGGCAGCGAGGTGACGCGGTGCAGGGCCTCCGGTGACAGCTTCGGCCAGTCGATCACGGCGGGTTTGTAGGGGTTGTGGGACTGCAGCAGCATTTTGCAGAACATCTGCAGGTGCTGCGGGGAGCCGATGCGCACCGGCCCCGGGGTGGGGTCGGTCCAGTGGCGCATGGCATGGTCGGCCTGCTCGACGGCAGTGCGAGCGACCGTATCGGCAACCGCGATGGCGCGGGCCTCGGCATCGGCGGCGCTGTTGCGCGGCGGCGCGGCCGCCGCGTTGCCAGCAACCTCAGTGGTTTCGGACATTCGGCCCCCTGGCGTTGGATTGCCCGGGAGCCATTGTAGCGAGGCGCGCCGGCCGGCGCACCCCGCAGGCTAGAGCTAGGTCAGGCGCGGTAGCTGACCGGCCCGCGCGAGCGCATGTCCAGCGCGTAGTAGCACACCGTCAGCAGCACCAGCCAGCCCGGGCCCACGTACAGCGCCACGCGGGTCTCCGGGAAGTAGGCCATCAGTGCCACCACCAGCGCCAGGAAGGCCAGCGCGATGTAGGAGCCATACGGCCAGAACGGCATGCGGAAGGCCAGCGCCTTGCGCTCGGCCACCGAAAGGCTGCGGCGGAAATTGATCTGCGTGACCAGGATGATGGCCCAGGTCCAGACCGCGCCGAAGGTGGAGATCGCCGTCACCCAGACGAAGACCTGCTCCGGCACCAGGTAGTTGAGCAGCACGCCGCACAGCAGCGCGGCGATCGACACCAGCAGCGCGCGGCGCGGCACGCCATTGCGGTCCACCTTGGCAAAGGCCCTGGGCGCCTGGCCCTGCTGCGCCAGGTTGTACAGCATGCGCCCGGTGCTGAAGATGCCGCCGTTGCATGACGACAGCGCCGCGGTCAGCACCACGAAGTTGATGATGCCGGCGGCGGTCTTGATGCCCAGCCGCTCGAAGGTCAGCACGAAGGGGCTGCCCTGGGCGCCGATCTCGTTCCACGGGTACAGCGACAGGATCACGAACAGCGCGCCCACATAGAAGATCAGGATGCGCCAGAACACCGAGTTGATCGCGTCCGGGATCGACTTCTTCGGGTTGCGCGCCTCGCCGGCGGTCAGGCCGATCATCTCCACGCCGAGGTAGGCGAACATCACCATCTGCAGCGACATCAGCACGCCGGAGGCGCCGTTGGGCATGAAACCGCCGTGCGCCCACAGGTTGGAGATGCCGGTGGCGATACCGCCGTTGCCAAAGCCGAACACGATCATCGCGCCGCCGCCGATCAGCATCAGCACGATGGTGACGATCTTGATCATGGCGAACCAGAACTCGAACTCGCCATAGGCCTTGACCGCCATCAGGTTGACCGAGCCCATCGCCGCCAGTGCGGCCAGCGCCCAGATCCAGCGCGGCACGTCGGGGAACCACATGCCCATATAGATGGCCACGGCGGTGATCTCCGCCACGCAGGTCACCAGCCACAGGAACCAGTAGTTCCAGCCGGTCAGGTAGCCGGCCAGCGGGCCCATGTGGTCCTGCGCGTAGCGGCAGAACGAGCCGGCCACAGGGTTGTGCACGGCCATTTCGCCCAGCGCGCGCATGATCAGGAAGATCACCGCGCCGCCGATCAGGTAGCCCAGCATGATGGCGGGGCCGGCCATCTTGATGGCATTGCCGGCGCCAAGGAACAGGCCCACGCCGATGGCCGAACCCAGCGCCATCAGCCGGATATGCCGTTCGCCCAGGCCGCGTTGCAGATGTTCTGCGCTTGCACTCATGTGTCGTTGTCTCCGTGTCATCTGAAAGGCCGCGCCGGCCTTCGTGGGGCCGGCGGGAGCAGCTATTTTCTCGTCCGCGCGGGTCGCAAACGGAAAATAGCGGGCAGGTTAATCAGATAACCGGGGTATTTGTTGCTGAATTCGTGGTGAAAATCAGGAAAGATTGCTGGCGACGGGAGCGGCGATACCCCCGCGCGCAATCGTGTGGCTCGATGGACTGAGGGCAGCCTTGCTATCCGTGTGCGGCCACCCGCCACGCCCGGGGGCGGCTGCGCGAGGTGGTCTGACGCAGTTCAGGCTGCGGCGGCGCCGTCGTAGGCGGGATAGTCCGTGTAGCCTTCGGCGCCGCCACCATAGTGGTGCGCGCGGTCCGACGAGGCCAGCGGCCAGTTTTTCTCAAGCCGGGCAACCAGGTCGGGGTTGGCGATGAACGGCTCTCCGAAGGCGGCAAGGTCGATCAGGTCATCGGCTATCAGCTGCTCGGCGCGTGCGCGTGTCATGCCACCCGCAAGGATCAGCGCACCCGTGAAGCGACGACGGAACCTTGCCAGGAAGTCGACCGGCGTGGCCGAGCTGCCGCGCGTGCTCTGGTCCATGAGGTGGACGTAGGCGATGTTCCGCTTCGAGAGTTCGTCGGCCAGATGGAGATAGGTTTGCTCCAGCTCGGGGTACTCGGCCATGTCGCCCAGTCCGCCATAGGGAGACAGGCGGATGGCCGTGCGATGCGCGCCGATCCGGGCCGTCACGGCGTCAATGGCAGCCAGTACAAAGCGGGTGCGGCCTTCCAATGTGTCGCCACGGAATTCGTCGGTGCGGTCGTTCACCGTCGGGTTCAGGAACTGTTCGATCAGGTAGCCATTGGCACCGTGCAGTTCCACGCCGTCGAAGCCGGCAGCGATCGCATTGGCCGCGGCTTCCGCGAAATCGGCGATCACGCCGTAGACCTCACCGCTGGTCAGCGCGCGCGGCGCGGACACATCGACCGCACCGGGCGTGCCGTCGGCGGTATAGCCCCAGGCCTTGGTGTTCTTCGCAACCTGGCCGGTTGCGCTGACCGGCTGGATGCCGCCGGGCTGGATCGAGACGTGGCTCACCCGGCCGACATGCCAGAGCTGCGTGAAGATCGTTCCGCGCTTCGCATGCACCGCGTCGGTCACCTTGCGCCAGCCTTCAACCTGTTGCGGCGTGTAGAGGCCCGGATTGAACAGGAATCCCTGCGCGCTGGGCGAGATCACCGTGCCTTCGGTCACGATCAGGCCGGCGTCGGCACGCTGGCCGTAGTAGAGCGCGTTGAGATCGTTGGGCACCCCGTCCGGGTTGCGCGAACGGGTCAGCGGCGCCATGGCGATGCGGTTGGAAAGTGTGCGCCCGGCCATGGCAAAGGGCTTGAAGAGGGGGCTCATTTGTGCTCCAGGGGATGGGTTTCGATGGAGCGCAGTTTGCCCGGTTCATCTTTGCAGATTAAGCCGTGTATCGGTCAAATACTTTTGATTTGGCATCAAATATGAAAACTAGCTCTCGAATGCCTTCTGCCCGAGCACCTTGACCACATATTCGACGAAGCATGTGATGCGGGACGCCAACGCGGTGTTGCGATAGTAGACCGCGTTGATCGACTGGCGCACATCGAGGGTCTGTTTCGCAAACAGCTGCACCAGTCGCCCGTCCCGCCGATCGTCGCGCGTCATGAAGTCCGACAGGCAGACAATGCCCTGGCCGTTCAGGGCCAGGCTCCTGAGGGTCTCGCCGCTGGACGAGGCGATGGTTGGCTTGATATGCAGCACGCTGCCGTCGTCGTCGCGCAGCGGCCAGTCGTTCAGTGATTCCGGCTGCGTGAAGCCCAGCAGTGCATGCTGCGCGAGCTGCGCCGGTTTGGTGGGCGTGCCGTGGCGCTTCAGGTAGTCGGGACTGGCCAGGATGCGGATTCGGCTGGTGCCGATGGCGCGCGCGTGCAGCGTGGAGTCCTTCAGCTGGCCGATGCGGAACGCCACATCGGTCCGCTTTTCGATCAGGTCGATGATGCCTTCGTTCGAGTTGAGTTCCAGTTCCACTTCCGGGTAGCTGGCGCGAAAGCCCTCCAGCAGCGGCACGATCACATGCAGCATGAACGGCGTTGCCGCATCGACCCGCAAGCGCCCAACCGGCCGCAAGCGGCGCGCCGCGATCTGCTCTTCCGCCTCGTCGACCATCGCCAGGATTGCGCGGGCGTGTTCCAGGAATGCCGCCCCTTCCTCGGTCAGCTCCAGCCGCCGCGTGGTTCGCCGCAGCAGCGTGGTCTGCAGCTTTTCCTCCAGCCGGCCCAGGGTGCGGCTGGCGGCGGAGACNGCTGCGGGGCGGCCGCCGTGATCGAGCCGGTGTCCACCACGGCGGCAAAGGCCAGCAGTTCGTCGATCGTTGTCTTCATTGTTGATTTCAAATCAAATGAATTTCCCTTATACACGGCTTTATCTGCAAAGGTAAGGGCGGCAAACTGCGTGCATTCGAGTTTCCTTCATAGGAGTTGCACCATGAGCGTTCCTTCATTTGGTGTTGGTACTTTCCGCCTGACCGGCCAGGCCGTGATCGATTCGGTGCGCAACGCGCTGGACCTGGGCTATCGCGCCGTCGACACGGCACAGATCTATGGCAACGAGGCCGACGTCGGCCAGGCTATCGCCGAGGCCGGTGTGAAGCGCGATGAACTGTTTGTGACCACCAAGATCTGGACGGCGAACTACGCCGCCGGCAAGCTTGTGCCAAGCCTGCGCGAAAGCCTGGACAAGCTGCGCACCGACTACGTCGACCTGACCCTGATCCACTGGCCGGCGCCGGGCAATGGCGTGGAGCTGCCCGAGTTCATGGCAGCGCTGGCCGAAGCCAAGGCGCTGGGCCTGACGCGGCAGATCGGTGTTTCCAACTTCAATATCGCGCTGACGAAGCAGGCGACCGATGCGGTTGGCAAGGGCGAAATCGCCACCAACCAGATCGAACTGAGCCCCTATCTGCAGAACCACAAGCTCACCGCGTTCCTGAAGGAGCAGGGCATCGCCGTGACGTCGTACATGACGCTGGCCTACGGCAAGGTGCTGAAGGACCCGGTGCTGGCACAGATCGCGAACAAGCACCGCGCCACCGTCGCGCAGGTTGCGCTGGCATGGGCGCTGCAACTCGGCTATGCGGTGATTCCGTCGTCGACCAGGCGCGAGAACCTGGCCAGCAACCTGCTGGCGCGCGACCTGAAGCTCGACGCCGACGACATGGCCCGGATCGCCGCGCTGGAGCGCAACGGCCGCGAGGTCAGCCCCGAGGGCCTCGCCCCGGCCTGGGACTGAGGAGGCCATGATGTCCGATACATACAATCCGCTGTTCCGGCCGCATGCGCTGGGTGCCCTCACCCTGCCCAACCGTATCGTGATGCCGCCGATGACGCGTTCGCGCGCAAGCCAGCCCGACGACGTGCCGAACGAACTGATGGCCGAGTACTACGCGCAACGCGCCAGCGCCGGCCTGATCGTCAGCGAGGGCACCTGGATTTCGCCGCTCGGCAAGGGCTATGCGTGGACGCCCGGCATCCACACGCCGGCGCAGGTCGCCGGTTGGCGCAAGGTCACCACTGCCGTGCATGAAGCGGGCGGGCGCATCTTCGCGCAGCTCTGGCACGTGGGCCGCCTGAGCCATATCAGTCTGCTCGATGGCCACGCGCCGGTGTCGTCGTCCGCCATCCAGGCGCACGGTGTGAACGTGTTCGTTGCCGAACAGGATGGCAAGCCGGGCTTCGTGCAGGCATCCCGGCCGCGCGCGCTCAAGGTGGAAGAGATCCACGCCATCGTCGACGAATTCCGCCAGGCCGCGCGCAACGCGATGGCGGCCGGCTTCGACGGTGTGGAACTGCACGCGGCCAACGGCTATCTCGTCAACCAGTTCATCGACTCGGAAGCCAACAACCGTACCGACGAATATGGCGGCTCGCTCGAAAACCGCCTGCGTTTCCTGGGCGAGGTGACGCAGGCGCTGATCGAGGGCACGGGCAGCAAGGACCGGGTCGGTATCCGCCTGGCGCCGCTGACCACGCTCAATGGCTGCGTCGACGCCGATCCGGAAACCACCTATACGGCCGCGGCAAAGCTGCTCGGCGAGCTGGGCGTGGGCTACGTCCATATCGCCGAGGCCGACTGGGACGATGCGCCGCATATGCCCGCCGCATTCAAGCAGCGGCTGCGCGAGGTGTATCGGGGTACGCTGATCTACGCCGGCAAGTACACCGCGGAACGTGCGCAAGCCGCGCTCAACGAGGGATGGGCCGATCTGATTGCCTTCGGCCGGCCGTTCGTGGCCAACCCCGACCTGCCGGAGCGCCTGCGCGCTGGCGCGACGCTCAACCCCCACGACCGCGACACGCTGTTTGGTGGTGGCGCACGCGGGCTGACCGACTATCCCGCACTGGCCGCCAAGGCGGCCTGAGTGGAAATCAGGAGATTCAGAATGAAAACACTGGCGCAAATCGCCCCTGGCGGCGAAATCGTCATCAACGGCATGCCGCCTCGACGTCGCGCATGTCCGCGCTGTCCAGCCCTTCGGTAAACGCGCTGCCGATCTGGTCCAGCAGTTGCCTGGCCGGCTCGGGCCTGCCCTGGTGCAGCCAGAGCCGCGCGAGGCTCAGTGAGGCCCGCAACTCCAGCGACCTGGCATTCTGCCTGCGGGCTACCGTGATCGCCTGGTGAAAACACGCTTGCGCGTCATCTTCAGGCAGAAGGCCATCAGAACGGCAGCCGTGAAGGATCATCTCGCCCTTGATCCGATGCCACTCAGCTTCGCAATAGTGCTCACCGGTCCCTTGCACCGCGTCTTGCGCTTCGGCTAGCGCGTCCAGGGCCGCATCGACCTGTCCCATGCGTGCGTAGATCAGCGCCAACAGTTGCTGGAGGTGCGATTGCCCCAGCGCCGCGCCGGTAGCGTGGTACGCCGCCAGCCCCTGGCGCATCTGCGCGATGCCTTGCTCATGCTGCCCTTGCTCGGCCAGGGCCCAACCGCGCAGGAAGGTCGACCAGGCAAGCCACACGGGGAAGCCCTGCTCGCTTGAGAGCGCGATGGCCGCGTCGGCGCACTCGAGCGTGAGCCTTGGATCGCAGCGGAACTGGTGCAGCTCGGCCGCCAGGCAGAGGGAATGCGCGAGACTGAAGGGATGGCACAGCTGCCGGGCCAACGTGAGCGAGTTCTGTGCTCGCTTGCAGGCCTGGTCCGGATAGCCGAGATTCCACAGGACCAATGCCGAAAAGGATAGCGCCCGTGACTCTGGGTCGACGCCATGCATATTCACGTGGACGTGATCCGGTTTGGCGCCATAGAGGGCGAGCGCATCTCGCAGGTGGCCATCGGAGGCCCTGAACTTTCCGCAGTAATACAAGGTCGTGGCGAGCGAGACATGGGCCTCGCCCAAGAGCTCCGGATCCTGCGTCTTCCTGGCCTGGGCAAGCAGTTGCTTGCCCAGCTTGTAAGCCTTGCGATGCTCGGCGCGCAGGGAGAAATACGTGCGCAAGCCGACCAGCGTGGGAAAGAGCTGTGGGGTCTCCCCGACCTCGCCGCACAGCGCCAGGGCACGGCTGCAAGTGGCTTCGACCTCGGACGAGGCAAAGCCCCTGGTGGCGATCAGCGCCGGCCCGATGGCAAGGCGCAGCGTGAGTCCTGGTGTGCGCGTTCGGGCGAATCGGGCTGGCGCTGGAGCAATTCCAGCGCGGCATTCAGGTGGCGGATCGCTTCGTGGTACGCGGAGCGCTGCACTGCCTGCTGGCCGGTGCACTGCAGGTACTCGACGGCCTTCGGTTCATTGCCGCTCAGGCTGTAGTGCCGGGCCAGCTCGCTGTAGTGATCCTTCAACTGATGCTGGAACAGGGCTTCGATTGCCTGCGCCGTGCGTTGGTGCAGCGCGGTGCGCTCTTCGGTCAGCAGCGAGCTGCCGGCGACTTCCTGGGTCAGCGCATGCTTGAACATGTACTCCGTATCCGGGAATGCGGGCCGCTCGTAGATGAATTCGCCGGCCTCCAGCCTGGCCAGCAGCGGCTGCAACTGTTCCTCCGGCTGGGACACCACGCGCTGGATCAGGCTCAGGGAAAACTCCTTGCCAATCACGGCAAGGCTCTGCATCAAGTCTTTCTCGGCGCTGGGCAGCCGGTCGATGCGGGC
Organism: Cupriavidus sp. SK-4; assembly: GCF_000611125.1. NCBI lineage: Bacteria > Pseudomonadati > Pseudomonadota > Betaproteobacteria > Burkholderiales > Burkholderiaceae > Cupriavidus > Cupriavidus sp. SK-4. The sequence goes on along the minus strand of NZ_JFJW01000102.1, from coordinate 9,683 downwards.
GGCCAGCACGCCCTGGACCGTGGTGGGAATATGCAGCGCGATAGGGGTCTGCTCGATGCGGTAGTGGCCAGGTTCGCCGAGCAGGGCCTTCTCCTCGGACAAGGTCTGCACCACTTCCTCCATGAAGAAAGGATTGCCCTCGGTCTTGTCCAGGATGAGCCGCTTGAGCGGCATCAGCGCGGGATCGTCGCCAAGCAGCGCGGCGAGCAGTTCCTGGGCCTCGGCCTGGCCCAACGGATCGAGCCGGAGCTCGGTATAGGCGTCCTGCTGGTGCCGGCCATGCTGGTACTCGGGCCGATAGTTGAGCAGCAGCAGGATCCTGGAACCTGGCAGGTGGCTGGCGAGGACATCCAGGAACGCCTCGGTCTCGCTGTCCAGCCATTGCAGGTCCTCGAAGATCAACTCGAGCGGCTGGTTGTGGCTCTCGCGGACCAGCAGGCGCGTGATCGCGTCGAAGGTGCGCTGGCGCCGGATGCGGGGATCCATGTTGGGCAATGCCGAACCCGGCTCGCTGATGCCCAGCAGGAAGAGCAGGTAAGGCAGCAGCTCTTCCAGTGTGCGGTCCAGCATCAGCATCCTGCCGGCGACCTTCTCGCGGCACCTGCGCTCATCATCGAGCGGCTCGATCTGGAAATAATTCTTCACCAGGTCGATCAGCGGCAGGTACGCGAATGATTTGCCGTGCGACACCGAGAAGGTCTCCAGCACCATGCAGCCTCGCTGCGACAGCATCTTGAACTCATGGAACAGCCGTGACTTGCCGACCCCGGCCTCGCCGACCACGCCCACGATCTGCCCGTGTCCCGCCTTGGCCCGCTCCAGCGCGTCACGCAATTGCGCCAGCTCACCCTCGCGGCCTACAAAGCGCGCCAGGCCGCGGTGTTGCGCCACCTGCAGGCGCGTGCGCAACACGCCCAGGCGCAGCACCTCATACACGGCAAGCGGCTCCCGAATGCCCTTCACCTGGGTCGCGCCCAGGGCCTTGAAGTCGAAATACCCCTCCGTCAGCTTGCAGGTCGCCTCGCTGACCAGAATGGAAGACGGCGTGGCGATGCTTTCCATCCGCGAGGCGATGTTGATCGTGTGTCCTACCGGATCGTAGTCGGTATGCAGGTCGTCCCGGCGGATGGACCGCACCACCACCTCGCCGGTGTGGATGCCCACCCGGATCTGGAGCGGTATGCCTTGCTCCAGGCGGATGCGGTCGCTGTGGCGGCGCATCGCTTCCTGCATCCGCAGCGCCGCATACAGCGGGCGCTGCGGGTGGTCTTCATGCGCGATGGGCGCACCGAACAGGGCCAGTATGCCGTCGCCCAGCGACTTGGCGACATAGCCTTCGTAGTGGTGCACGGCCTCCATCATCAGCGCGATCACGGGATCGATCAGGCGGCGCGCTTCTTCCGGGGCCAGGTCGTGGATCAGCGCCGTGGAGCCCGCCATGTCGGCGAACAGCGCCGTGATGGTCTTGCGCTCGCCCGCGGTCGCGCCCCTGGCTTCCATGGCCGCCTGCTGCGCCAGGATGCGTTCGACCAGGTGGCGTGGGGTGTAGTCGATGGGAGCGGGCGCCGCCGTCGGCTGGTTTTCATCGGAAGGGCCGGCAGTGGGCAAGGTCAGCGATGCGCCGCATGCGGTACAAAACCTGTCGGCCGAACCCGAGTCGTGGCCACAGTGCGGGCAGCGTCGGCCCAGTCGCGATCCGCAATCCTTGCAGAACCTCGCGTCAGGAGGGTTCTCGGAACCGCAGTTTGTGCAGTGCATATAGACCTCGTCACTTCAGGTCCCTTCTCTCGATGATTAGACGCTTTCTCCACTTTGGGATCAATGGGCGGCAGCCGGGCCGTGTTTTTCAGGTTCGCCTTCAAGTCGAACATTTCACGGACCCGGAACCCAAGACCCGCTCGGTATCCTCGCCGAGACGAGGGGCAGGCTTGTAGATGGAAGCAGGCGTCCTGGAGAACAGGGCCGTCGGGCGGGTGGTTACCACGTCGCCTTCGGTGGGGTGCGTCATGGTCTGGAACAGCCCGGTGCTTTGTACCTGGGGATGGGTCTGGATGGTGTGGATGGAATACATTTCCGCGACCGGGATATCCATCTCGCGGCACACGTCCATCATCTCCTTTGTGGTGTACTGCGCGGTGATGTTGCGCAGCTCCGCATAGATCGCCTGGATGTTCTTGTTGCGCTCGATCCGGCTGCTGATGTTGAACTGTTCGATGAATTCGCCGCGCCCGAAGCGGTGAAAGAGGGCCTTCCAGTGCTGCTCCGTATAGGGCAGCAGGGCGATGTACCCGTCCTTGGTCGGCGAGGGCTTGCGGCCGCCCTTGAGCAGGCGCGCATAGCCGGCGTCGCCAATGGGCGGCTGAAAGCCGTGGCCGCCCAGATGCTCCGTCATCGTGAAGGCGACCATTGTCTCGAACATCGGCACTTCGACGTACTGGCCTTCGCCGGTGCGGACCTTGTGGACGATCGCGCCCAGGATGGCGTTGGCCGTGGCCAGGCCCGCGATCTTGTCGGCCAACAGGGTGGGCGGGTAGTCAGGGACGCCGCTTTCGTGTCCCACCAGATGGGCCAGGCCGCAGGCGCCCTGGATGATGTCGTCGAATGCGGGCTGGCCGGCAAACGCGCCGCCCTCGCCAAAGCCGGTGGCGGCGCAGTAGACGATGCCCGGGTTGATCTGCGCCACCGCATCGTAGCCGAAGCCGAGCCGCTCGATCGCCTTGACGCGGATGTTGTGCACCAGCACGTCGCAGCGGCCGATCAGCCGGCGTAGCTGCGCCTTGCCTTCTTCCGTCTTGAGGTCGATGCACACCGAACTCTTGTTGCGGTTGATATTCATGAAGGTGGAACTCATGCCGGGCGTGCGGCTCACGCCGTTCGCACGCATCAGGTCGCCCTCGGGCGGTTCTACCTTGATCACCTCGGCGCCATAGTCCGCCAGCACCTGGGTGGCGACGGGACCCAGTACCACCGCGGTCAGATCCAGCACGCGGATACCGGCAAGAGGGCCTCGGGGAGCGGTGGCGTCCGGCTTCTTCTGGTCGTTCGTCATGTCGCTTGCGTTCATGGTTGCCTCGCTTCTCATCGTTATTACCTAGAGCAGATTCGTTGTATCCACTCTATAGTGTTGCTTGTTAGCAAGCAAGTAAGGATAAACATGGATACGTTGCACATCACGGTCGGGGACCTGCCACCCGAATGCGAGGCGCTCCGGGAGGAGGCAAGAGCCTTTGCCAGGGAGCACATCACCAAGTATTCGCGCGTCGAGCGGGCGCACAACTGGGCCGGCCGCGACCCGGATTTCTCCAGGAAGATGGGCGAAAAGGGGTGGCTTGGCATGACCTGGCCAACCGACATCGGCGGCGGCGGAAAGAGCATGCTGGAGCGCTATGTGATGCTGGAGGAACTGCTGGCCGTCGGTGCCCCGATGGGCGCGCACTGGGCCGCCGACCGCCAGATGGGGCCGCTGCTCATCCGCTACAGCCGCGACCAGCTTGCTCCCGAAATCATTCCGCAGATCCGCCGGGGCGAGGCCTTCATTTGCATCGGCATGAGCGAACCGGACTCGGGCTCGGACCTCGCCTCCATCCGCACCCGCGGCACCAAGGTTGAAGGCGGCTGGAAGATCAACGGCCGCAAGGTGTGGACCTCGGGCGCGCACCATGCGCACTACATGGTGGCCCTGGTGCGCACCAGCGAGCGCGGCGATGACCGCCACGCCGGCATGAGCCAGATCTTCATCGAGATGGACCGCCCGGGCGTGACGGTGCGGCCCATCGTCTCGCAGCTGGGCACGCGCATCTTCAACGAGGTGATCCTCGACGACGTGTTCGTGCCCGATGACCATCTGGTGGGCGAGGAGGGCAAGGGCTGGAGCCAGGTGATCAATGAACTGAAGTACGAGCGATCGGGCGCGGAGCGCTTCCTGAGCAGCACGCAACTGCTGCTGGAGATGCTCGATGCGGCGGAGGCAGGCAACCGTCAGCAGGCCGTGGCCATCGGCAAGGCGATCGCGCGCTACGCCACCTTGCGCCAGATGTCGCAGGGCATCGCGCTGATGATGGCCGAGGGGCAGGACCCGTCGCTGGCCGCCTCCATCGTCAAGGACCAGGGGGCGCTGCTGGAGCAGTCGCTGCCCGACATCGCATACGAGGTATTCCCCGACCGGCTGGGGGATGGAAGCGAGTTCGACCAGGTGCTGAACCTGGTAACGCTGGCGGCGCCATCGTTCTCGCTGCGCGGAGGCACGAGGGAGATTTTGCGCGGAATTATTGCGAAAGGACTGGGGCTGCGATGAGCGACAACATGATTGAAGAAACCGTCAAGCGACTGCTGACCAACGAGGTAAGCCGCGAACTGCTCACCGCTGTCGAGGCTGGCGAATTTGCCGACGGGCTGTGGCAAGCCATCGCCGACGCCGGCATGACCAAGATCCTCTGCCGCGAGGCGCATGGCGGCATCGAGGCCTCGTGGCCGGAAGCGTTGCCCCTGTTCTACCAGGTCGGCTATACCCAGGCGCCGGTGCCGCTGTCGCAGGCGGTGGTGGGGCAGTACCTGGCATCGCGCAGCGGGCTGGACCTGGCGGCCGACAGCGTGTTTGCGCTGGCCGCCGGCGCGCAGACGCGGGCACTGGCACTGACCAGCAATGAGGCGGGGACGCCCGCCACCCTCACCGGCACGATGACAGCGGTGAAGTGGGCGCGCCATGCCCATTGGCTGGTGGTGGAGGCGGCAGGCCACGTCTGCCTGGTGGATGCCAAGGGAACTGGCGTGCGGGTGGAGCCAAAGGCCGATGCCGCATCGCTGCCGGCCGACACGGTGGTGCTTGACCATGCCCCCGTGGCGCATGTGCTGCCTGCTGGCATTTCCGGCCTGAGCCGGCCGCTGGAAGTGTTCTACGCCGCCACCACCGCCGCGCAGCTAACCGGCGCGCTGGAATACGCGCTGGACCTGGCGGTGCAGTATGTGAAGGACCGCGTGCAGTTTGGCAAGCCAATCGGCAAGAACCAGGCCATCCAGCAGCAGCTTGCCGTGCTGGCCGGCGAGGTGGCCTGCAGCTACGCGGCTGCGACCACGGCGCTGCGCGATCTGCCCGCCATGCAGGAGGACAGCGCGCCCCAGGCTGAATTCAGCGCCGCCGTAGCCAAGGTGACGGCCAGCGACGCGGTGCGCACGGGTGCCTCGATTGCGCACCAGGTGCATGGCGCCATTGGCTTTACCCACGAATACCCGCTGAACTTTGCCACCCGGCGCTTGTGGGCGTGGCGTGCCGAGGCGGGCAGCAGCACCGAATGGGCAGAGCGCCTTGGCGAGGCGTTCATCCAGGCAGGCTCGGACCAGTTCTGGCCGCACCTGACCGCGCGCACCCTGCCGTCGGCAGATGCCCCGGCAACGCCGGCTGACCACCAAGCCCAACCCATGCATGCAGAAAGGACCACCACCCATGTCTGAGACGCCGAACCAGACCATCCTGACCAGCCGCGACGGCCATGTCGCCATCATCGAGCTGAACCGCCCGCCGCACAATTTCTTTGATGTGGAGATGATTGCCCGGATTGCCGACGAGCTGGACCGGCTGCAGGCCGACAAGACCTGCCGTGCGGTGCTGCTGCAGGCGGGCGGCAGCGCGTTCTGCGCGGGGGCGGATTTTTCGCGGCGCAATGGCGCGGAGGGGCGTAGCGCCTCGCGCATTAATCCCATCTACCTGGAGGCACTGCGCATCTTCAGCTTCAGCAAGCCGATTGTGGCCGCCATCGAGGGCGCGGCCGTGGGTGGCGGCCTTGGCCTGGCGCTCGCGGCGGACTTCCGGGTGTCGTGCGCAGAGGCCCGGTTCTCGGCCAACTTCAACCGGCTCGGTATTCACCCTGGCTTCGCGCTCTCGTACACCCTGCCGGCGCTGATCGGCAAGCAGATGGCGGCGTGGTTGCTGTATACCGGCGCCCGCGTAGATGGCGCCCGCGCCAGTGAGCTGGGGCTGGTGGACTTCATCGTCCCCAAGGCGGAGGTGCGCACCGCCGCGATGGCACTGGCCCGGGAAATGGCCGCTTCATCCCCGCGTGCGTTGCAGTCCACCCGCCAAACCTTGAAGGCGGACTCGCTCAGCCATATCCGCAACGCCATCTCGCGCGAGAGCGCGGAGCAGGCTATCCAGTTTGCGGGCCCGGACATGGCCGAGGGCGTGAAGGCCATGGCCGAAAGGCGGCTGCCGGTCTTTGAAGACTGAATCCGGCCAAGGCCAAACCAATTCGATATACAGGAGACAAGCACCATGCAACGGAGACAATTTGGCGCCACGCTGCTGGCGGGCGCGGCAGCGTTGGGTTTCCCCTACATCGCCCGGGCGCAGGGCAAGGTGATTCGCGTCATCGTGCCCTTCACGGCGGGCAGCGGCTCGGACGAGGGCGCGCGCTTTTACGCGGAGCTGATCTCCAAGGCGCTGGGACGCTCCATCGTGGTCGAGAACAAGCCGGGGGCCAGCGGCCTCATCGCCGTGCGCACTGTGCTGGCGGAGCCGGCGGACGGCAACACCATCCTGCTGGGCAGCAACTCGCTGATCGCGGTGAACCCGGTGATGGTGAAGGACCTGGGCTACGACCCGTTCAAGGACCTGGTGCCGCTGCACGGCCTGGCTATCTCCGCCGCCGCCTTTGTGGCCGGCAACGATTCACCCTACAACAGCATTGCGGATGTAGTGGCCCGCTACAAGGCCACGGGCAACCCGATCTCGATTGGCAATTATTCCGAAGGCTATCGCCTGGTAGGCGAGTGGCTGGCGCAGGTAACGGGTATCAAGACCACGCCCGTGCCCTACAAGGGCGGAGCGCCCATGGTGACGGACCTGATCGGCAACCGGCTGGACATCGCCCTCAACGACATCACCGGCATCGCCCCCATGGAAAAGGCCAAGAAGCTCCGCGTGCTCGCCATCACCGGCGGGGCGCGCGACAAGCTGTTGCCGAATGCCCCCACGATGAAGGAACTGGGCTACACGGACTTTGAATCCTACGTGTGGTCGTCCTTCTCGATGAAGGCCGGCACCCCGCGGGACAAGCTCAGGGAGCTTGCCGCAGCGATTTCCGCCGCGCAAGGGACGGAGGCGGCAAAGGCATACCAGTCCAAGCGCGCGGGTACCTTTTTGAACAAGGCGCTCGGCGAATTGGGGGAATTCCAGCGTGCGGAATACCTGCGCTTCAAGCGTGTGGCGGAAAAAGCCAATATCCGGCCGAGTTGAGCGCCTGGCCTTACTGCTGCGCCGGAAGCTGCGCACGCAGGCCCTTGTGTCGACGCAGTTCTGAAAAGTGGCCCTTTCGCTTCGGTACAATTTGGGCGCCGTGCAGCTCCGCGTGAACGGTCCCCATACCCTGTTCAACGCAAGCCACAACGGCGCCATGGACCATTACCACTGCTTCGAGACATAGCCGGCCGATCCATGCATCGGTCGGCGAGCCCGCGCCAGGCGCAGCCCGGACTGTGCCGGGCGGGCCGCAGGCGACATAACGTTCACTACCTATGAAACAGCAAACCAGTCGCACCCAGGAGCAACGGCGTGAGGAGTCTGTCAGCCGTATGGTGCAGGCCGCTATCGAGCTGATTTCTGAAAAAGGCCTCGCCGGGCTGACGATGAATGAAGTCGGCACCAAGGCGGGCTATAGCCGCGGCCTGGCGCACAATCACTTCGGCTCCAAGGAAAAGCTGCTGGAGGAATGTCTGGAACAGCTCTCGCGTGAATTCAATGCCCAGCGCAAGAAGGATTGCAGCGATACCAGCGGCATTCACGGCATCTATTCGCTGGTGGACGCCTACACCCAGCGGCCGGAAAACGCGGTCAACAGTATCCGTGCGATGTTTTTCATCGTGCTTGACTCGTCCGTTGCCGACTCGCCGTTGCATGGCTTTGTCCACGACTACAACGAAAAGAACATGGCCTACGTCGAGTACAAGCTCAACGAGGCGAAGACCCTTGGGCAGATCCGGGCGGACGTGGACGCAAGATCCGCGGCCTTCATCCTGATGAGCCTGCTGCGCGGTATCTCCGTGCACCGCCTGAACCGGGCCTCCATGGACCCTGCAGCCGTGAAGACGGAAATCCTGCGGATGATCGGGGAGTGGTTGCTATAGAAGAACCATCGCAATGGCGATGCTGAGGGTGGGCTGAGGGCACCGGCGCCTCGGTTCACGACGCCCTGCGCCGGCACTCGAGCGAGACCGGCGAGACGGTGCTGCTGGGCCGCCAGAGCGGCAAATAGGCTGCAATACCTGTCCGTCATTGCTGTTGCCGGATGCCGTTAAAAAGCCCGGGACGGTTTCTGCCAGGGCCAAGACACTCGCCGCAGGCATGAGTTCTGAGCCGAGGCCCGGCAGTGCCGCGAAGCGACCGACGTTCAGTGCATGGACGCGTTCGCTTCGCTGTCGATCTGCTTGCGCAAGGTCGCGAAGCGCCTCTCCACATTGGCGCCGAATAGCGGATCGGCACTGGCCGGATCGATGGCGGCGACCTCCGCCCAGTCCGCTTCGGTCAGGAACCGGGCGGCGCGCGGCATGACCTGTTTCTCCTCGGTGGACAGATGGTTGCGGTAGTACACCAGGTACATGGCGGCGGCCGCTTCCAGTGCCGCTCGCGAGGTGACCACCTCGCTCTGGGCTTCACGCAGGCGGTCGAGCAATTCCGCGCCGACTGTGGCGATCACGCGATGTTCCTGCAGTAACCGGCTGATGATGATCCGCGTGCCGGGATCCCGGTCCACGAGCAGCGCGTAGGCAACATCCTCACGGGGGTGGTGCACGCAATCGCCATAGTTGCGCAGGTAGTGGATGATCGTGGCCATCAGGCCGTAGTCGGGCTGCTCGCCCTGATGGAAGGTGCTGACCTGCTTTTCCAGCAGGTCGAGCATTGAGGCGAAATGGATATGGTCGGTATGCCAAGCGGCAAGCGGTGTCGGGCCCGGGGTGGAAAGCGCGGCGGAAGGTGAAGTTGGAAGCGAGGTGACTAGTGGGGTGGCCATGGCGCCCTCCTGGGAAACTGGGCAAGCAGACCGTTGAGTCCGATGCGATATCGGGACTCGCGGGGCCCTCATTGACACAATAGCTTCCCTGCATGATCTGAGTCTGACGCAGATCAATGCGGCGCTAAGCGCTCGGATCTCGCAAGGGGCGGAAGCCTTATACGCCGCACGTTCAACCTGCGCCACCCTCTAACTCGCCTCGACGCGAGAGGGTCACCACGGTTAGTCCGGTGCCAGAATCGCCTACCGCGCAGGCAGGCTAGCCGCGTGCGGCCGCCCGCCACGCCCCGGGCGGCTGCCCGAAGCGCCGCGTGAAGCTGCGCGTGAAGGTGGTCTGGTCCGGGTAGCCTGACGCCAGCGCGATCTCGGCCAGCGGCAGCGTGGATTGCGTCAGCAGCTGCAGCGCGCGGTCCAGCCGCAGTCGGGTCTGGTAGCGGTGCGGGGTATCGCCGAAGGCCTCGGCAAACAGGGTCTGGAAGCGCCGCACGCTCCAGCCGAAATGCCCGGCGACTTCCGCCACGCGCAGGGGCGCGGCCAGGTTGGCGCGCAGGTAGGCATCCACGGCCATCAGCGGGAACACCTGCTCGTCGCCGGGCATGCCGAGGCAGTCCGCCAGCGCCGCGGCCAGCGTGGCCGCCAGTTGCCAGTCGGTCTGCGGCCCGCGCGCTGCCGCGGCGGCGCGCC
>NZ_JFJW01000101.1:0-3626 GCF_000611125.1 Cupriavidus sp. SK-4 | reverse complement strand
AATTCGTCCAGGCGTTTGGCATGTTCGGGGGAAATGAACAAGTTCAGGCGGTATTGGCTCATAGGTCGATTCCGTCGTTGGGATCCAGGCTTGCCAGCCGCGCTGTGCGTCGCATGGCCGGATCGACGGCGCCTGTAAGGGATAACGGCTCGTCGTCATCCAGCAGTGCCAAGTCGTTGGCCGGCGTCTGTCGTTCCGCGCTGTAGAACGGAGCCTCGGACAATTCCGCCTGTCGGCGCTGACCACCGTCGTCGGCAGCGGCGGCTTCGCTGGTTGCCCCCTCCACGACGGCCGAAGCTACGGATACGGCAGGCATCGCCAAACCGCTCCAGTCGTCGGGACGGGCCGGTGGCGCGTCAGCGTAGCGGCCTGCCGCGAGCGTGGGCGGCGACAGCACACGCCCCTTGAAATTGGCATCCGCGTAGTAGCGAAGCTTCTTGGCCTTGATCGGCGGGCAGCCCCCTACCATCACCACAGCATCGTCCGGCGGGAGCTGCATCACCTCACCGGGCGTTAGCAGCGGCCGGGCCATCTCCTGCCGCGACACCATCAGGTGGCCCAGCCACGGTGCGAGCCGGTGGCCGGCGTAGTTGCGCTGTGCGCGCAGTTCGGTGGCCGTGCCCAGCGTCTCGGAGATACGTTTGGCCGTGCGCTCGTCGTTGGTGGCGAACGTCACCCGGACGTGGCAGTTATCGAGGATCGAATGATTCTGACCGTAGGCTCTGTCGACCTGGTTAAGCGATTGCGCGATCAGGAAACTGCGAATTTCGTAGCCGGCCATGAAGGCGAGCGCCGTCTCGAAGAAGTCAAGCCTACCCAGCGCCGGGAACTCGTCAAGCATCAGCAGCAGCCGGTGACGGCGTGCAATACCGTCGCTGCCGTCGAGTGACTCGGTGAGCCGCCGGCCGATCTGGTTGAGGATCAGCCGCACCAGCGGCTTGGTACGGCTGATGTCCGATGGTGGCACCACCAGGTACAGCGACACCGGATGCTGCGCGGCAATCAAGTCGGCGATTCGCCAGTCGCAACGCGAGGTGACTTCCGCCACCGTGGGGTCGCGGTACAGTCCGAGGAAGCTCATCGCGGTGGACAGGACGCCCGAGCGTTCGTTCTCGCTCTTGTTCAGCACCTCACGTGCGGCCGAAGCGACGACGGGATGCGGTACATCGCCCAGGTGCGGCGTCGTCATCATCCGATGCAGCGTCAGCTCGAAAGGCGAGTCGGGGTCCGAGAGAAAGCCAGCGACACCGCGCAGTGTCTTGTCTTTGCCAGCGTAAAGCACATGCAGGATGGCCCCCACCAACAGCGCATGGCTGGTCTTCTCCCAGTGATTGCGCCGCTCCAGCGCCCCTTCGGGATCGACCAGGATGTCGGCAATGTTCTGCACGTCGCGCACCTCATGCGTGCCGCGCCGGACTTCGAGTAGGGGGTTATAAGCCGCTGACCGCGGATCCGTCGGGTTGAACACAAGGCAGTGCGAAAAGCGCGAACGCCAGCCGGCGGTGAGCTGCCAGTTTTCCCCCTTGATGTCGTGGATCACGGCGGATGCGGGCCAACTCAAAAGTGTCGGCACCACCAGGCCGACACCTTTGCCGGAGCGCGTTGGCGCGAAGGCCAGGACGTGCTCCGGCCCTTCGTGGCGCAGGTACTGGTCGTCATGCCGGCCAAGAAAGACGCCCGCAGGCTCGGTAAGTCGAGCCTTACGGATATCGACGGCCGTCGCCCAGCGGGCAGAGCCGTAGGTCGTCACCAATGTCGATTGCCGTGAACGCCAGACTGACATGCCGATGGCGACGAGGACAGCGAGCAGCCCGCTGCCGGCTGCCATCGCGCCACCGGTGTCGAACACGTGCGCCGCATAGGCATCGTAGTAGAACCACCACTCGAACAAACGCCATGGGTGGTAGACCGGCCAGCCGAAGAGGTCAAACCAGGGCGCGCCAAGGCGTGCCTTGTAGCCGAGGGCGGCGGCCGTCCACTGTGTAGCGCCCCATACGCCGGCGATCACGATGCCAAGCACAACCGCAATCTGCCCAAACAGCACGCCCTGGCCCTGCGTCCTTGCTTCCGCTTTCTCCTGCACAGACACCTCGCGAAATCCGCACAACATCGCGCGTCAGGCACGAGGTTCGGGCCTGAACGAGGGACCCGTCAAAGACCGATATCGGAATAAAGATCTCGGAAACTGCGAGAATTCCTGCCAAAGACAACCCGGTAGTAGCATCGCAAGCGAAAGCGGGTTGCGGCGCACCGGCAAAAAACTCACGGGAATCGTGGCGGTGTGCCGACGCTTAGAACCTCGGCACATGCTTCGGGGGCGTATAGGGTGTGTTGCCATCGCCGAAGAAGCGCCGATTCGTTGCCTCGGCCACCCGATTGCAAAGCGCATCGCCGAGCTTGGCCCGATCCAACCTGCACTGCCCGCGAAGTTCCTCCAGCCGTTTGGGATTGGCAACCAACGATTCCACCGTCTCTGGCGGTCCAGCGCGGCCACATGCCACCAAAATCAGAGCAAACAAGATCGACGTGGTTCTCTTCATGGCTCAACATCCTCCTCGAGGTCAAATCGGGATTCATGGACAGGTTCGACACATGCAGGAGACTCGACGGCGCTTGCCCGCTCGATAAAGCGAGTCAGGGCCTCTGATGGCACCGCATCCAGGTACAGCAGGTAGGTTATGACCCTGGGCACTTGCCCCATCATCGGACGCGCCACGACCCCGGACTCTCTGCTCGCGAGAACTTGTGACAAGCCGGTCAGGCCCAATGCAAGGCCTGCGGATACCAATGTCATCATCAAGTCGAGCGACGAAACCCGGTCCGCGACCAGCGGCTCCTGATCCAGCCGGCGCAGTAAACGATCGACCAGACGAGCATGCCCCTCGTACGCTTGGGGGTCAAAGAGCACCAACGGATAGCGCAGTAGCTCCTCCTGCGGAATATATTTATAAGCAAGCAACGGATGGCGCGGCGGTACCGCTACCACGAGAGGCTCGTTCCAAAGAGGATGTGCAATGAGGCCATCGCCGACGTCGTCGGTCAGGGAGAAGCCCACGTCGTATAGACCATCGTGTAGTCCCCTGATCTGCTGCGACAACGGTGCTTCGTATAGTCGAACTTCGACCTCCGGTTCTTCCTGCCGCCACAGCGCAAGCAAAGCTGGTAGACGCAATCGAGCGCTAGAGTCTGACAAGACGATGCGCAACTGGTCGTCAAATCCATTAGCGACTGCCTGTACGCTGTCGCGCGCCTGCTCCACAGCGGCGAAGACACGCCGTACGTGCTTTAAGAACAGCTGACCCGCTCGAGTCAGGCGTGTACTACGGGTGGTGCGCACAAACAACCGTACCCCGAGATCCTCTTCCAGTTCTCTGATCGCACGAGATAACGGCGACTGCTCGATGTGCAATCTCTCGGCCGCCCTCGTGAAATGAAGCTCTTCTGCGACGGCCAGGAAGCATTGCAAATGACGCAGCTCCATCCTGGCTCTAACTGGTCTGCTACGCATGCACTCTCCCGCTAGGTGAGGCATTAGGGCAGAAGCGATTCACCAGGGACCGATAGTACCGATCATCACACATGGAACATCTCCTAACAGGCTGCTGAAGTACTCTTCGCGCAAACGA
>NZ_JFJW01000100.1:40402-75781 GCF_000611125.1 Cupriavidus sp. SK-4 | reverse complement strand
AGGGCGCAACCGCGCCGCCGCCGCCACCACCGTTGCCCGAGGCCGGTGCCGGCGCAGCCTGCGCCGGTGGCATGCCCGCCGCGGCCGCCAGTGCGCCGTCGGCATCGAGCAGGCCGGCGCCGCAGACGCCCGGATTGGTGGTGCAATAGGTGCCGGACGGATGCGGGCGTGCCGAAGACTTCAGCGCCGCGGTGACCTGGGCCGGGGTCAGCGAGCCATTGACCGCGAACATCATGGCCACCACGCCCGAGACCATCGGTGCGGCGAAGCTGGTGCCCGCGGAGGATGTCACGACATAGGTGCCGACGCTAGTCTCGCCATTGTTGTTCAGGGTGCGAATGACCGAGGGAGCGGTCGTGCACTGCCCATTGACAACCTGCGAGTTGCCACACCCGCCACCCGGCGCGCTGATCGCGACCTGCGGGCCGACATTGGCGTAGCTGGCATTCTCGCCGTCGTTGGCATGCGCGGTGACCGCGATTACGCCGCTGCAGTCGCCCGGCGCCTCCACCGCGCCGCGCTCGTTGCCGGCGGCGGCCACCACCACCACGCCGCTCGCGTTCAGGTCGTTGACGGCCTGTTGCTCAATGCTGCTGCAGGTGCCGCCGCCGAGGCTGATATTGACCACGCGCGCCGGCGTCGGATTGGCCGGCACGTTGGGTACCGACAAGCCGCCCGCCCAGCGCATGGCGTCGACGGTATCGGACAGCAGCGCGCCGCAGCGGCCCGAGACGCGCACGGGCAGGATGCGCGCGTTCCAGTCGACGCCCGCGATGTCCTGCGCGTTGTTGGTCTGCGCGCCCACCACGCTCGCCACGCGCGTGCCATGCCAGCTGTTGTTGGTCGCGGTCTGGGTGGGCGTTGAACTGCCCGGGCAGGTAAACCCGGCCGGGACACCGTCGCCGGCATCGGTGGCATCGGCGTCGCGGCCATCTGGGTCGTTGGAAATGGTGGTGCTGCTGATGAAGTCGTAGCCAGGCAACACGCGCGCCGCGAGGTCGGGGTGCGGCAGGATGCCGGTGTCCACCACCGCGATTACCACGCCGCTGCTGCCGCGGCTGCGGTCCCACGCGCGCGGCAGGTTGACGCCGCCCACCGTCGTGCCGGTACCCATCAGGTAAGGCTGGCGCGAGATGAATTCGGAATCGTTGGGCAGGGTGTCGTGCAGCCGCAGCCAGCGGTCGGGCACGGCGTCGGCCACGCGCGGATCCTGGCGCAGCCGGGCCGCCGCGGCTTCCGGGTCGGCTGCCAGTGCGTCGGGCACCTGCAGCAGGTGCAGGTTGCCACCCATGGCGCGGCGCGCGGTGACGGCAATGCCGGTGCGCTCGCTCAGCTGCTTGAGCGCATCCGCCGCGGCTGCAGGCGTCTTGCTTGTGCCATCGGCGCCGTCACGCCAGCGCACGATGATCTGGCCGGTGTAGGCGGGTGCGGCATGGGCGCCGGCAGCCAGTGCCGCGCTGGCAGGCATCGCGCCGCACACAGCGGCGGCGGCGAAGACGATGGTCCGCCAGCGGCGGGTCACGGGGCTGCTACGGAAGTCGGACTGCGCGGGTTGCGGCATGTATTCCTCCTGGGGCGTAGCGCGCGGGGGGCTTGTCATGTAGCGAATACGATCCAGCTTGGTTACGCAAGGGCAACTGATGGCTTAGAACCCGTCCTGCATCCGGGCTCAGCTCTGCGGCATGTCGCGGCTGGTGGGCATGTTGCGGTTGGGCTTGAGCACGCGGTCGGGCTCGGCGGTCTCGATGCGGGGCGTGGCGCGCAGGGTCTCGACCGCCTGGTCGATGGTGGCGTCCGCCGACGGCGAGATCGCGGTGACCAGCCAGACGCCGCCGGACATCGGGCGCTTGACCACGTAGCGGATCGGGCCCTTGATCCCGGCCAGCAGCTTGCCGGCGTCCTCCGACAGGTTCACCGCGGGCGGCTTGAAGCGCACCATGATGTCGCCAAGGGCGCGGTCATCGCTGATGCTGCCCGGCGGCGGGGCCGAGGACTTGGGCTGGGCCTGGCAGGCGGACAGCGCCAGCAGTGCGGCCGATGCGGCGGTGGCGATGGCCAGCACGGCGCGCAGCGATGCGCGCGGGCGTTGCCGGAGGCCGGCTTGCGCTTGGCGGGTCATGGTGAAGCTCCTGTCAGTGTATGGATTGGCGCACGTGCGGGGGCGGCCTTCAGCCGGCGGCGCGGCGGCTGCGCCGGCCATCCTTGCCGCCCGCGCCGCGTGCGGGCTGGCTGCCCTGGCCGCCGGCCATGCCTTGCGCCAGCATTTCTTCCGCATGTTGCAGCGTGGTGGCGGTGACGGTGGCGCCGCCCAGCATGCGCGCGGTCTCGACCACGCGCCCGGCGGGGTCCAGCACCCGGATGCGCGAGCGCGTAACCGAACCGTCGCCCGCATCGGTGGTTTCCTTGCTGACCAGCAGGTGCGTGCCGGCCTGCGNGACCAGCGGGTGCGTGCCGGCCGGCGCCGCCACTTGCGGCAGGTGCGTCACACACAGCACCTGGCGCGCGCGGCCGAGCTCCTGCAGGCGCCGGCCGACCACTTCGGCCACCGCGCCGCCGATGCCGGTATCGACCTCGTCGAAGATCAGCGTGGGCGTGGGCGAGGCTTCGCTGGTGATCACCGAGATCGCCAGGCTGATGCGCGCCAGCTCGCCGCCGGAGGCCACCCGGGCCAGCGGCCGCGGGCTCACGCCGGCATGGCCGGCGACCAGGAATTCGACCTGCTCCAGCCCGTGGCTCTGGCCTTCGTCGAGCGCATTGAGCGCGGCGACAAAGCTGCCGCCAGCCATCGACAGGCCCTGCATGGCGTCGGTGACCGCGGCGGACAGCGCCTGCGCGGCCTGCTTGCGGGCGTGGCTGAGATGCTGCGCCAGGGTCAGGTAGGCGGCCTTGGCCGCGGCCTCGCGCGCCATCACCTTGTTCAGGTCCTGCGCGGCCTGCAGGTCGTCCAGCTGCTGGCGGCGTGCCACCAGCTCGTCGGGCAGCTGCTCGGGCGGCAGGCGGTACTTGCGCGCGGTGGCGTGCAGCGCCTGCATGCGTTCGTCCACCGCCTGCAGCCGCTCGGGATCGAGTTCGAGCCGGTCGACATAGCGCGTGAGCGAGTGCGCGGCTTCCTCGGCCTGCATCTGCGCAGGCTCGAGCGCGGCCAGCACGTCGCGCAGCGCGCCATCGACATCGGCCAGCTGCTGCAGCTTGTGCACGATGGTATTCAGTGCCGACAGCACCGAGCCGTCGGCCTCGGACAGTGCGTCGAGCGCGGCGCGGCTGCCGTCGATCAGGCCGGCGGCATGCGACAGCCGGTTGTACTCGGCCTGGATCTCTTCCCATTCGCCCGGCTGCGGGTTGAGCTTGTCCAGTTCGCCGACCTGCCATTCCAGCCGTTCGCGTTCGAGCTGCATCTCGCGCGACTGGTGTTCCACCGCCTCGCGCTGGCGCACGCAGGCACGCCAGGCGCGCCAGGCCTCGGCCACCGCGCCGGCCTGCTGGGTGAGGCCGGCGTGGGCGTCGAACAGCAGCCGCTGCGCATCGGGGCGCAGCAGCAGCTGGTGCGCGTGCTGGCCGTGGATGTCGACCAGCTGGTCGCCGACTTCGCGCAGTTGCGCCAGGGTGGCGGCGGCGCCGTTGATAAAGGCCTTGCTGCGGCCCCCGGCATCGACCGTGCGGCGCAGCAGCACGGTATGCACGCCGTCTTCCGCTTCGCTGTTGAGCTCGCGCTCGGCCAGCCAGGCATCCAGTGCCGGGTGGGTCGAGAAGGTGGCGCTGACGCTGGCGCGCGGGGCGCCTTCGCGCACCACGCCGGCATCGGCGCGTTCGCCCAGCACCAGCGCCAGGGCATCGATCAGGATGGATTTGCCGGCGCCGGTCTCGCCGGTGAAGACGGTGAAGCCAGTGGTGAAGTCCAGGTCGAGCGTATCGACGATGACGAAATCGCGGATGGACAGGCTGCGCAGCATCGTGGCGTTGGAGGTAGTCGGTCCGATGGGTTCGGGATCAGGCTCAAGGGGCGGCTTGATACTGGCTCAGAGGCGGTTGTCTTCGGACGGGTACTCGTGCCAGTGCAGCTTCTTGCGCAGCGTGGCGTAGTAGTTGTAGCCGACCGGGTGCAGCAGGTTGATGGTCTTTTCGGAGCGCCGCACCACGATGCGGTCGCCCGGCAGCAGCGAGGTCAGCGACTGCATGTCGAAGTTGACGCTGGCGTCGCGCGCGCTGGCCACTTCGATGGTGACCTCGGCGTCGTGCGGCAGCACGATCGGGCGGTTGGACAGCGCGTGTGGGGCAATCGGCACCAGCACCACGCCCGACAGCGTCGGGTGCAGGATCGGGCCGCCGGCGGACAGCGCGTAGGCGGTGGATCCGGTGGTGGTCGACACGATCAGGCCGTCCGAGCGCTGGTTGTACATGAAGTGGCCGTCCACCGACACCGCCAGTTCGACCATGCCGGAGATGCCCGAGCGGTTCACCACCACGTCGTTCAGGGCCAGCGCGGAGAAGATGTCCATGTCGTCGCGCACCACGCGCGATTCCAGCAGCAGGCGGGTCTCGGCCTCATAGCGGCCGTCGAGCATGTCGGGCAGCACGGTGTGCGCGTCTTCCAGCGCGATGTCGGTCATGAAGCCCAGCCGCCCGTGGTTGACGCCGATCAATGGCACGTCATAGCCGGCGAGCTGGCGGGCGATGCCCAGCAGCGTGCCGTCGCCGCCCAGCACCACGGCCACGTCGGCCTGCCGGCCGATCTCCTCGGCGGACAGGGCAGGGTAGGCGGTCAGCCCGGTGGCGAGCGAGGTTTCGCGCTCGAACACCACGTCCTGCCCGTTGCGCAGGATATAAGAGGCGATCTCCTCCAGCGGCCCTTCGATGCCGGCAGTGGAGTACCGGCCCACCAGGGCGACGGTCTTGAACGAAGTGCGCACGGCGCTGGCTTTCGGGGGGGCGGACATGCGTGGATTAGACCATACCGCCATGACGCTTGTCAGCAGGCGCCAGCGGGCGGGCCAGGCCGGCCGCCAGAAGGTCCAAAACTTGCGTAAAATCGGGGCATCATGGATGAACGCTCCAAAACGCTGCTCAAGACCCTGATCGAGCGCTATATTGCCGAAGGGCAGCCGGTCGGTTCCCGCACCTTGTCGAAATACTCGGGGCTGGACCTGTCGCCTGCGACGATTCGCAATGTGATGTCCGATCTGGAGGAAATGGGCTTTATTGCCAGTCCGCACACCTCGGCCGGCCGTATCCCGACCCCGCGCGGCTACCGGCTGTTCGTCGATTCGATGCTGACGGCCAAGCCGCTGGAGCGCAACGCCGACCTGGCCGAGCTGACCGGCCAGATCCAGGACCAGCTCGGCGGCCAGCAGCTGGGGCCGCAGCGCATGATCACGGCGGCGGCGCGCACGCTGTCCAACCTGTCGCACTTTGCCGGCGTGGTGATGACGCCGCGCCGTGCGCAGGCGTTCCGGCAGATCGAATTCATGCGGCTGTCGGACAAGCGCATCCTGCTGATCATCGTCAGCCCCGAGGGTGACGTGCAGAACCGCATCATCCAGACCGAGCTGTCGTACACGCCGGCCCAGCTGATCGAGGCGGCCAACTTCTTCAACTCGCACTATGCCGGCATGAGCTTCGACACGGTGCGCGGCCACCTGCGGGTGGAACTGCAGGACCTGCGCCGCGACATGTCGCAGCTGATGCAGGCCGCGGTCGAGGCCGGCAGCGTCACCGAGGACGAGGACGACGACCACGTCTTTATCAGCGGCGAGCGCAAGCTGCTGGAAGTGGAA
The DNA here is from genome assembly GCF_000611125.1 of Cupriavidus sp. SK-4. Classification (NCBI taxonomy): domain Bacteria; kingdom Pseudomonadati; phylum Pseudomonadota; class Betaproteobacteria; order Burkholderiales; family Burkholderiaceae; genus Cupriavidus; species Cupriavidus sp. SK-4. The sequence continues at coordinate 70,010 of NZ_JFJW01000100.1, read as the reverse complement.
GACCTGGCCTCCAGCATGGACAAGCTGCGGCGCCTGTTCGACGTGTTCGAGCACAAGACCAGCCTGCTGCAGCTGCTGGACGTGTCCAGCCATGCGCAGGGCGTGCAGATCTTTATCGGCGGCGAAAGCCGGCTGGTGCCGATCGAAGACATGGCGGTCATCACCGCCCCGTACGAGGTCGACGGCCAGATCGTCGGCACGCTCGGCGTGATCGGCCCCACGCGCATGGCGTATGAGCGCGTGATCCCCATCGTCGACATCACCGCGCGCTTGCTGTCCAGCGCCCTGAGCCAGAACTAGTGCAAACACTGGCTGGTCTGACAAGCGGCTCCATGCCTGCCGAGCGCGGCAATCGCCGGTGCGCCGCACCGGCGCCATCCCGGCACCGTGTCAACCCGGAAGCGACATGACGTTTTCTCCCGAACCGGCCTACCAGCACGGCCACGCGCCGCGCACGGCGATCCTGCTGGTCAACCTGGGCACCCCGGACGCTCCCACGCCCAAGGCGGTGGGGCGCTACCTGAAGGAATTCCTGTCCGATCCGCGCGTGGTCGAGATCCCGCGCGCGGCCTGGCTGCCCCTGCTGCACGGGGTGATCCTGCCGCTGCGTTCGCGCGCCTCGGCGCTGAAATACGAATCGATCTGGCTGCGCGAGGCCCATATGACGGGCTCTCCGCTGCTGGTCTACAGCGAGCGCCAGGCCCACGCGCTGCAGCGGCTGCTGAACCAGCACGGCCATGAAGTGACGGTCGCGTGCGCAATGCGCTATGGCAACCCGTCGATCGCCTCGGTGCTGGAGGCGCTGCGCCGGCAGGGCTGCGAGCAGGTGCTGGTGCTGCCGATGTATCCGCAGTACTCGGGCACCACCACGGCCACGGCCTTCGACGAGGTGTTCCGGGTGCTGGGCCAGTGGCGCAACCAGCCCGAGCTGCGGCTGGTCAAGCACTTCCACGACCATCCGGCCTATATCTCGGCGCTGCACCAGCAGGTCGGCGCCTATTGGGCGCGCCACGGCATGCCGGACTTTGCCCGCGGCGACAAGCTGATCCTGTCGTTCCACGGCGTGCCGCGGCGCACGCTGGAGCTGGGCGACCCCTACCACTGCGAATGCCTGAAGACCGGCCGGCTGCTGGGCGAGGCGCTGGGCCTGCAGCCTGGCCAGTATCAGGTGACGTTCCAGTCTCGTTTTGGCAAGGCGGAATGGCTGCAGCCGTACACCGCGCCGACGCTGGCCGAACTGGGCAAGGTCGGCGCAGGCCGGGTCGACGTCTTCTGCCCGGGCTTTCCGGCCGACTGCATCGAGACCCTGGAGGAAATCGCCATGGAAGGGCAGACCGAGTTCAAGGTCGCGGGCGGCAAGGATTTCCACTTCATCCCGTGCCTGAATGATGCCGATCCGTGGGTCGCGGCCATGGCCGAGATCGCGCTGCAGCACCTGCAGGGCTGGCCGCTGGCCACGCCGCATCCGCACGAACTGGAAGCACGGCGCACGCGCGCCCAGACCCGGGGAGCGGCGGCATGAACGTTGACTTTGAGCCGGATGCGCGCCAGCGCATCGACAAATGGCTGTGGTGCGCGCGCTTCTTCAAGACGCGCTCGCTGGCGGCCGAAGCGGTCGAGCGCAGCAAGGTAACCGTCAACGGCCAGCCATGCAAGAACTCGCGCGAGGTGAAGCCCGGCGACATGGTGGTGCTGGAAGCCCACCAGCAGCACTGGGAACTGGTGGTGAAAGGCATCGCCCCGGCGCGCGGGCCGGCGCCGGTGGCGCAGACGCTGTACGAGGAAAGTGCCGAAAGCCAGTCGCGCCGGCTGGCCGATGCCGAGCGCCGGCGCCTGCAGCCGGAGCCGTCCGCGCAGATCCAGGGGCGCCCGACCAAGCGGGACCGGCGCCGCATCGACCACCTGAAGAGCTGAAATGACAACGCGGCGGCACCGGGAAGCTCCGGCGCCGCCGCGCGCTTGGATCGGGTCAGGTGGCGCTTATTCCTGCGTGACTTCCTGGCTGACGATAGGGACGATGTAGTGCTTGAACACCGCCTTGCCGCTGCCATACTCCGTATCGCGCGGGGTGAATGCGCCGGAAAGGCAGATAAAGACGGTCATGACCGCCAATGCGGCCACAAGGCAGAGTGTCACGACTGGCAGCTTATGCATGGCCAACCTTTCGGAAGAGGCACAAAGATGAACCATCTCCAGGACCCCCGGCATTTTTATCATTTTTATTACTGAGAATCTTAGTGATTGCGATGCAGCAAAGCAATAAGGCGTCGATTGCATATGCCTGGCCTTTGTAACCGTGTGTTTCCGCGTCACGCCAGCGCCACTCTTGAAAACCTGCGCCTTGCCACCACCTGCACGGAACACGCGCCGATTTACCACCCGCGGCCAGGCCCACGGCGGGCCGCGACAATGCATTGATACGGATCGACATGGAAGAACAGAAGCAGACGCCAACCACCCAGACGCCTACGCCCGCGGGCGATGAGGCGGCCAACGCCAGCCAGGAAACCGGTGCGCCGGAAACCGCTGCCGTGGACGACGTGGCGGCCCAGCTGGCCGCCCTGGAAGCCAAGGCGCGCGAGCATTACGACCTGTATATGCGCGCCGTTGCCGAAGGCGAGAACATCCGCCGCCGGGCGCAGGACGATGTCGCCAAGGCGCACAAGTTCGCCATCGAGAACTTCGCCGACAACCTGCTGCCGGTGATGGACAGCCTGCAGGCCGCGCTGGCCGACGGCTCGGGCGATATCGCCAAGCTGCGCGAAGGCGTCGAGCTGACCGCGCGCCAGCTGGCCGCCGCCTTTGAGCGCGGCAAGATCGTTGAACTCAATCCGGTGGGCGAGAAATTCGACCCGCACCGCCACCAGGCCATCTCGATGGTGCCGGCGGACCAGGAACCCAATACCGTGGTGACCGTGCTCCAGCGCGGCTACACCATTGCCGAGCGCGTGCTGCGGCCGGCGCTGGTGACGGTGGCGGCACCGAAGTAAGGCGGCCCGGGACGGCGGCGTGCCGTCCTGGAATGCGACCTGACGCCCGGTGTCGGCTGGCCCGGGCGTTTGTCATTCTGGAGCGTGCATGACCACTGAACCAACTGCCGGCTCGCCGGAATCGTCCGCGGCCCCCCACCTCGACCACCGCGCCTTCGAGGCATTCGGCATGCGCGAGGTCGATGACGGCAGCATCGACGCCGCCATCGCCGATGCGGGCGACGCGCTGGTGTGCGTGTTCTTCTGGGGGGTGGACTGCTTCAACTGCGAGATGGCCAAGAAGGCCATGCTGGCCAACCCCGAACCGATCCGCGCGCTGGAACTGCGCTGGCTGCATGCCAACGTCTACGCGCATCCCGGGCTGGGCCGGCGCTTTGGCCTGCATGGCATCCCGGTGTTCATGTTCTTCCAGAACGGCAAGAAGCTGGGCCGCGCCACCGGCTGGCATGGCCACGGCCAGTTTGCCGCCGCGGTGGCCAATGCGCGGCTCAAGGCCAGCGGCAAGCCGCTGGCCGGCTGAGCGGTCTGGCCGTTCAGCGGGACAGCGCGTAGCCGATACGGAACTGCCAGGGCAGCTTGTGGTTGTAGTCCAGCAGGCTCTCGCCATAGCCGACGAAGTAGCCCGCCACTAGGTAGCCCGCGGTGCCGGGGATCAGGCGCCCCATCGGATAGGTCAGCTGCGCGTCGACGCTGCCATACCACTTGCGCGTGCCCTTGCGCAGCGTGGCGGAGAACTCCCATGAATCCGGGCGCCCGTAGGCAATGCCCAGATCCATGAAGCCGCGGTAGTGGGCGATGTCGGGGTTTTCGCCCTTTTCCACGTAGGCATAGAGCTTGGGCGCGACACGCCAGTGCCAGTCGTTCTGGTCGCCGAAGTAGAAGGTCGGCTTGACGAAGACCGTATTGATGCTGCGCGAGTCGTCGCCGTCGCGGCCATTGGATTCATGCTCCAGGCCGGCCGCCAGCGACAGCCGGCTGATGGCGTTGTTGCGCACGCCGGTATCCGACAGGTAATAGAACAGGCTGGGCCGGTAGTTGGTGTCGCGGAACGGCTTGGACTGCTCGGACAGGTCCCATAGCGAGAACTGGGTGTAGGCCACGTAGAGGTTGTCGAACAGACGCTTCGACGCCGGATCCTCGCCCTGGAACAGGCGGTACTTGAAGCTCAGCTGGAACTTGGCGTTGGCACCGTCATGCGCGCCGACCATGAAATACATCGGGTCATGGAACGACAGCCGGGCGCTGTCGCGCAGGTCGGCCGGCGCGGGTGCGGCAGCGCCGGCGGTGGTGACCGGGGAGACCGGCACGGCGGCTTCGGTGGCTGGCTCCGTGCCGTTCGCTGCCGGCGCCTGGCTGGCAACCGGCGGCGCAGCGGTGGCGGATTCACCGGGCCGCGGCAGGCGGTTCAGCGTCACCAGCACCGGCGCGGCGTCGATGCCGGTGGCATCCAGCCGCACCTGGCCGCGCAGGGCCGGCGGCAGCGCCACCGTGTAGCGGATCGCGCGGTGCTCGCCGCGACGCAGGTTGACCACGGCCGGGCCAGAGACTTCGCGCCACAGCACCAGCCGCACCGGCGCTTGCAGGTCGCCCGAGGCGGTCACTTCGAGCGTGTCGGGAATACGGTAGCGGCGCGTGGCGTCGTCGGCGGTGACCACCAGGGTCAGCGTCAGCGGCTGGTTGCCGTCGATCACGCGCGGCGGCTGCAACAGCGCCACCCCGGCGTGGCCGGCCAGGGGCCAGGCCAGCATCAGCGACAGGTAGAGCGGGGCAACGGCGCGGCCGGCGGGCGCGAGCCNGGGGGGGGGGGGGGGGGGGGGAGCCGGCGCCGGCGGGGGAGGGCAATACGGGGCATGGCTTGCGGGCACCGCGCCGCCATGTGACGGCAACGCGGCTAGGGAAAATGCGAACCCGCAAAGCCTACCACGCACCCATCGGAGGGTTGTGACGAATTGTACGCTGCACTTGATGCGTGACGCGTACCGGACTTAGCGGTTGGCGCGGCGCTTCACGCAATCGACATAGTGGTCGCCGTCGGGCGGCTGGCCGGTGCGTTGTGCCTGCCACAGCATTTCGCCCAGGCATTCCATCACCTGGTGCTGCGCTTCGTGCGGGGAATCCAGCCGGCGCGCCAGCGCCTCATAGGCCTGGCGGATGCCGCGCGGTTGGTCGACCGAGACCTGCTCGGAGATCGACAGGTGCATCGACAGGTGCAGGAAGGGGTTGGTCTGGCCTTGCTCGGGAGTGTAGTCCTGCGACAGCGCACCTTCGGTGTCGCGCAGCAGGCCGTGGTACTCGGGGTGCTCGCCGATCCAGTCGACGGCGATGGCTTCCAGCGGGGTCAGCACGCCGCCTGTGAGCTGCTTCTGCCAGGCATCGCAGAAGAACCGGCGGACTTCTTCTCGTGAGGGATTAAACATGGTGGCGACATTGTAAACGAGGGCCGCGGCCCGCGCTGGCGGCCCCGGTTGCTGCAGACGGCGCCAAGTAGAATGCGGGATCGCCGACTTCCTGCCCGCCCGATGACCGCTTCCGCCCAAACCGCCCCGGACCATGCCCGCGACAAGCTGGCCGGCGTGCTGCTGATCGCGCTGTCGGCCAGCGCCTTTGGCGCCATGGCGATCTTCGCGCGCTTTGCCTACGCGGCCGGCGCGGATGTCTACGGGCTGCTGCTGGTGCGCTTCGTGCTGGCCGCCGCGGCACTGGCCTGGGTGATGCGCACGCGCGGCATCGGCCTGCCGCCGTGGCCCCGCGTGCTGGCGCTGGCGGCGATGGGCGGCATCGGCTATGTCGGCCAGTCGTTCTGCTTCTTCAGCGCGCTCAACCATGCGCAGGCCAGCCTGGTGGCGCTGTTGCTATACCTGTACCCGCTGTTCGTGACGATCCTGGCGGCCATCTTCCTGAAGGAGCGGCTGACCACCGCCGCGGTGATCGCGCTGGTGCTGTGCTCGGTCGGCGCCGGCCTGACCGTCGGCGGCGGCGAGGGCTCGCCGCTGGGGATCGCGCTGGGGCTGGCGGCGGCGGTGATCTACTCGGTCTATATCATCGTCGGCGCGCGCGTGACCGCCGGCGTCAACCCGATTGCCACCACCACGGTGATCTGCACCGCGGCGGCGCTGGTCTACGGCGCCGTCGGCCTGCTGCGGATGGGCGCGGGCGCGCCGCCGCAGTTCCCCGCCACTGCCGGCGGCTGGCTGGCGCTGGCGGGCATCGCGCTGCTGTCGACGGTGCTGGCGATCCTGACCTTCTTCGCCGGCCTGCAGCGGCTGGGCGCGGCGCAGGCGTCGATGCTGTCGACGCTGGAGCCGGTGGTCACCGTGCTGCTGGCGGCGCTGCTGCTGGGCGAGCATATCGGCACGGCGCAGGCCGTGGGCGGCGGGCTGATCCTGGCCGGCGTGCTGTGGCTGACCCGCCGGGGCAGTGCGCCGGCGCCGGCCCGCGCCGACATGCAAGGGAATTGAACGGGTTGCTCAAAGGCGCTGTCGTGGGGCGCACAAAGCGTTGGGTACAATCGCGGCTTCTCTCAAATCTCGTACAGGAAAGAAGCGCATGTCCCAGATCGACAACGCCGCGCTGGCGCAGCTGTTCACCGAAGCCCGCACGCACAACGTGTGGCAGGACCGCCACGTGGACGACGCCGTGCTGCACCAGATCTATGAAGCGATGAAGTTCGGCCCGACCGCTGCCAACAGCAGCCCGGCGCGCATCGTGTTCGTCAAGAGCGCCGCCAAAAAAGCGCGCCTGGTGGACTGCGTGTCGGCCGGCAACGTCGACAAGACCCGTTCGGCGCCAGTGACGGCCATCATCGCCTTCGACACCGCCTTCCACGACCAGCTGCCCAAGCTGTTCCCGCACGCTGACGCCCGTTCCTGGTACGCCGGCAACGACAAGAAGATCGCCCGCGACGCGCTGATGAACAGCTCGCTGCAAGGCGGCTACTTCATCCTGGCGGCACGCGCGCTGGGCCTGGACTGCGGCCCGATGGGCGGCTTCGACGCCGACAAGGTCAACGCGGCCTTCTTCCCCGATGGCAAATGGCAGGTCAACTTCCTGTGCAACCTGGGCTACGGTGAGGCCGACAAGCTGTTCCCGCGCGGCCCGCGCCTGTCGTTCGACGAAGCCTGCCGCATCGTCTGAACGCGCTGCGCACCAACGGTGCCAGAACAAAAAAGCGACCCGCCGTGGTCGCTTTTTTTTGCCTGGCACGCGGCGGCTTCAGGCCGTCCATTCCTGCACGGGATTGCAGGCCAGGTAGCGCTGGGGTTCGGCAATGCCAAGCCGCGCGCGGGCCGCGTCGATGGGTTCGTGCAGCAGCTTCTCATAGTCCTCGCCCAACAGCCATTGGGCGCGCCGGCCCAGCCGGTAGCCCTCCAGCACGGCCCGCGCAAAGGCCAGGCTGCCGCTCACGCGCAGGCTCTTCAGCGACGCGGCGATGGCGATGAAGGCCCAGCCCTTGCCGCCGGTCTGCGCATAGCTGAATGCCACCAGTGCGGCTTCGCCAAGGCTTTCATCGGCCCGGTAGCCGGTGAGCACATGCCAGATGTCGTGGATGTCGCGCGTACGCCGGCCGAACCACATATAGGCGTCCTCGACCACCGGTTCCTGGTCCAGGTTCGAGACCTTGGCCAGCCCGTCAGCGCTGTAGCCGGTCTGTTCCAGGAACGCGCGATAGGCCGCGCCCACCGTGCCCGGTGCGAACCTGGCCACGTAGGCGGGATCGGACAGGCGCTCCGCCAGCTCGATGCGCTGGTAGACCATGCGCCGCCCGTCCGGCGTGCTCAGCAGGCGGTTGAAGTTGCGGGGCATGGACGGCCCGTTGAGCGCGCGCATGATGCGGAACACCTGCTCGGTGTCGTTGCCATTCGCCATCAGCTTGCGAATCGCCTGGAACGCGGTGAAGACATCCTGCTTGTAGAGGTTGGAACCGGTCGAGGTGGCCATGGGTGGGACTCCGTGGATCAGGCGACCTGCGCCTGGGCCGGCGCGGGTACATGCAGCCGGGCGGCGGCGTCGCGGACGAAATCGACGCTGGTATCGATGGCGGTCACCGGCAGCATATGTCCGCCGCTGATCAATGTCAGCGTGGCGCCCGGGACCTTGGCGACAAGCGCTTCGCCATGCTCGGCAAAGTCCAGGATGCGGTCTTCGCGGCCGTAGAGGACACTGACTGGCAAGCGCAGCGTGCCGTAGCGGTGCAGCAGCGCCGGCAGGCTATGCGCGGCACCGATCAGGTCTTCGGACGCGGCCAGGAAGTGGCAGGGCCGCAGCGCCAGCAGGCCGCCTCCGCGCGTCGGGAAGTCGTCCGGCACCGGGTCCGGGCCGAACACGATCTGCATGACGGCTTCGCGGCGCCGTATCGACATCGGCACCACCAGCGTCCATGCCATCAGCCGGCGCAGCCGCGCGCTGGGCACGGTCATGGCCTGGAATACCGGCGAGATCGCCTTGGGCGGGTGCGTGAGCGGCGCGATCAGTGCCAGCCCGCCCACGCGTTCGGGGTGGTGGATGGCCAGCGCCAGCGCAATCGCACCACCCAGCGAATGGCCCACCACCAGCGGACGCTCCAGGCCAAGCTGGTCGCACAGCGCGGCGAGCGCCGCGGCCTGCGCCGGCAGGTCCGCGGCGCTGCCCGGCGTGCGTGTGGAGTGGCCCGCGCCGGGCCGGTCGACGGCGATCACGCGGAAGCTCTCGGCAAGCGGCGCGATCATGCCGTAGCCAAAATTCTCAAGCTGGCCGGACAGGCCATGCACCAGCAGCACCGCCGGGCCCTGGCCGCGCTCCACCACGTGCAGCCGCGCGCCGGGCACGTCGACAAAGCGGCCGGGCGGTGGCATGGCGGCTTCGATGCGCCGCGCGGTGCGCAACGTGTACAGATAGAGCGACGCGCCCAGCACCAGGATCAGCCCGATCAGCACCGCGAAGACGGTCAGGACGATGGTCATGATTGCACCTCGCTGGCGGCAACGGCCGGCACCGTGTTGTTGTCGGTGGTGTCCTGGCTGTCCCGGTGCGCCCGGTGTGCCAGGGGAGAGGGCGGCGGGACATCGAACTGCAGCACGCCGTCTGCGATGCGCCCGTGCCGAATCGTCAGCAGGTCTTTCAGGTAGTTCTGGTGCACGCGCCAGGGCTTGCGATGACCTTGCCGGGGCAGCACCGTGGCGGCACGCTGCACGTAGCCTGAGGTGAAATCCAGGAACGGGGTCGGCTCTACGTCAGCGGGCGCGCGCGGCACGGCAATGCGGTGGCCGTGGCGATCCATATGACGCAGCAGGCGGCAGACGTACTCGGCAGTGAGGTCGGCCTTGAGCGTCCACGAGGCATTGGTGTACCCGAAGGCCAGCACCAGGTTGGGCACATCGCTCAGCATCATCCCCTTGTAGGCCAGGCATTCGGCGGGGCGGCGCGGCTGGCCGTCCACGCTGAGCGCAATGTCGCCCAGCATGTTCAGCTTGAGGCCGGTGGCCACCACCACGACATCCGCGGCCAGCGTCTTGCCGCTGGCCAGCACGATGCCGTCCTCGGTGAACCGGTCGATGGTGTCGGTCACCACCGATGCGTGACCGTCGCGGATCGCGCGGAACAGGTCGCCGTCGGGCACCAGGCACAGGCGCTGGTCCCACGGCCGGTATCGGGGCGTGAAGTGGGTGCCGACGTCATAGCCTGGCGCCAGTTGCGCTGCCGCCATGCCGATCAGGCGCTGCCTGACGCGGTCCGGCCGGCGCCGCGCGAGCTGGAAGAACATCATGCCCAGCAGCACGTTCTTCCAGCGCGTGGCGGCGTAGGCCAGGCGCTCCGGCAGCACGCGGCGTAGCTTGTGGGCGATGGCGTCTTCGCCGGGGCGCGTCACGATATAGGTGGGTGAGCGCTGCAGCATCGTCACGTGCGCCGCGCTTTTCGCCATGGCGGGCACCAGAGTGACCGCCGTGGCGCCGCTGCCGATCACCACCACGCGCTTGCCGGCGTAGTCGAGCGATTCGTCCCAGAACTGCGGATGCACCATGCTGCCGCGGAATTGTTCTTCGCCTGCAAATTCGGGCCGGTGGCCCTCGGCATAGCTGTAATAGCCTGCGCACACATAAAGCAAGCGTGCGCGCAGGCGCAGCCGGCTGTGGTCCGCGCTGCGTTCGGCTTCGACCGTCCAGCAGGCTGCGGCGCTGTCCCATGCCGCGCTGACGACCTTGTGGCCGAAGCGGATATGTGACGTGATGCCGGCCTCTTCGGCGGTCTCGCGGATGTAGGCGCGAATCGACGGCCCGTCGGCGATGGCCTTGGCGCCGCGCCAGGGCTTGAAGCGGTAGCCCAGCGTGTACATGTCCGAATCCGAGCGGATGCCGGGGTAGCGGAACAGGTCCCAGGTGCCTCCCATGGCCTCGCGCGCCTCCAGGATGGCATAGCGCTTGCCGGGGCAGCGCATTTGCAGCTGGCGCGCGGCGCCGATGCCGGACAGGCCGGCGCCTACGATCAGGACATCGAGGACTGCGTCATCGGGACTTGAGGCGGTCATGGGGGGATCCGGGCGAGTGGCGCTTCTGACAACATAGATTGTCAGAAGCAATCCGGCAAGGAATCTGACAATAGGGAATGTCATAATGGCGCGCATGACGACCGAGCTCACCCCCGCGCGCCGCTACCGCGGCGCCGAAGCCGAAGAACGACGTGCGCAACGCCGTGTGCAGCTGATTGCCGCGGCCGTGCAGGTCTACGGCGAGCGCGGCTACCAGAACGCCACCGTCAAGGCCGTGTGCGAGGCCGCGGGCCTAACTGAACGGTATTTCTATGAGTCGTTTGCCAACAGCGAGGCCTTGCTGCTGGCATCGTTTCAAACGGTGACCCACCGCTTGCTGCACACCCTCGCCCTGGCGGGCGAGGGCGCCGGAGGCGACGGACAGCAACGCGCGCTGGCCATGCTGCGCGCCTATTTCGGGGCGCTGCAGCGCGAGCCGCGTTCAGCGCGGGTGTTCCTGGTGGAAATCCGCGGCGTCAGCAAGCTGGTAGACGGGGCGCTGGCGGATTCGCTGGATGAATTCGGCGGCCTGCTGGCGCAAGCCCTGCTGCCGCAAGCCCTGCTGCCGCCGGGACGCAAGCTGGATCCCTTGCTGACGGCGGGGGTGGCGGGCGGGGTGGTCCACATCGCCCTGCGCTGGATCACGCATGGCTACGCGCCCGAGGTGGAGGTGGTCGCGCGCACGGCGCTGCAGCTGGCCCTGGTGCTGGCGCACGAGCCGGACTAGGGCACCAGGCCCGGGTTACAGCTGCGGCGCCGGCGTTTTTTCCCTGAACTCGCATAGCGGCTCGATCACGCAGTGCCAGCACTCGGGCTTGCGCGCCTTGCAGACGTAGCGGCCGTGCAGGATCAGCCAGTGGTGGGCGTCGTGCAGGAACTCATGCGGCACGCACTTGAGCAGCTTCTGCTCGACGATCTGCACGGTCTTGCCCGGCGCCAGCCCGGTGCGGTTCGCTACCCGGAAGATATGCGTGTCCACCGCGATGGTGGGCTCGCCGAACGCGGTGTTGAGCACCACGTTGGCGGTCTTGCGGCCCACGCCCGGCAGGGCCTCAAGCGCTTCGCGCTCGGGCGGGACCTTGCCGCCGTGGCGCTCGACCAGGATGCGGCAGGTTTCGATCACGTGCTTCGCCTTGGTCTTGTACAGACCGATGGTCTTGATGTACTCGCTCAGGCCGGCTTCGCCCAGGTCCAGCATCTGCCGCGGGGTATGCGCCACCGGGAACAGCCGCCGCGTGGCCTTGTTGACGCCGACGTCGGTCGCCTGCGCCGACAGCAGCACGGCGATCAGCAGCTCGAACGGCGAGCTGTATTCCAGTTCGGTGGCCGGGGCTGGGTTGGTTTCGCGCAGCGTCTCAAAGATGGCACGGCACTTGGCGGCGTTCATTTTTCTTCTGGGTCGGTATTGGCGTTCTGGTCGGATCCAGGCCTGGCAAGCCCCGCACGCGCGCGCCGTGCTTCGGCGGCGTCGATCTGGGCCTGCACCGCAGCCGAGACGTTCTCCGTATTGCGCGGCTGCGCGGCCTGCTGCTTCTGCCGGGCGCGTTCGATCGCGGCCTGGATGATGGCGCGCTTGCGCTCCTGCGCGGCGCGCTCGGCATCGTTCTCCGGCGCTTCGGCCTGCACCGCGGCCAGCTTGGCGGCGGCCTTGGCGGCCAGGCGCGCGTCGTTTTCCTCGCGCTCGCGCACCAGCCGCGCGTTGCGCGCCAGGTAGCGCGCATGCGCGGCATCGGCCTGCGGCGGCGACCACGCGGCCCAGCCGGTGCGCGTGCCGGTGACCGGGACCATGTCGATGCAGTCGACCGGGCAGGGCGCCACGCACAGGTCGCAGCCGGTGCACCAGTCAGGGATCACGGTATGCATCTGCTTGGCGGCGCCGGCAATCGCATCGACCGGGCAGGCCTGGATGCAAAGCGTGCAGCCGATGCAAAGGCTCTCGTCGATGCGAGCCACCGCGCGCGGCTGTTCGCTGCCGCGTTCCGGGTCCAGCGGCAGCGGTTCGGTGCCCAGCACCGCGGCCAGGCGCACGATTCCTTCGGCGCCGCCGGGCGGGCAGCGGTTGCAGGCGGCTTCGCCGCTGGCCATGGCTTCGGCGTAGGGGCGGCAGCCGTTGAAGCCGCATTTGGTGCACTGGGTCTGGGGCAGCAGCGCTTCGATGCGGTCGGCAAGGGACTTGACGGCGGGATTCACGACTACGGGCAGGAAATCAGGGGACAAAACAGGGACCAAGGCCGGATCAGAACGGTCAAGACACGAAATTTGCGGGGCACTGTGAGGGTTTGGCGACATAACAGCCGAACCCTGCGGCGGACAATAGGCCAGCGACCCTGCGGCACCGGGATCTCTGTGGACCCCTGCGAGCCATCGCGCCGCAAGGATTATCCCCGATTTCGCCGGCGCGCAGAAACGGCGATGATGCGCGCACCGCCGGATTGCCGCATTCCGGCCTATGCCATAATCCGCGCAACGATCGACCAGCCACCCCCATGTCAACTGAGCCCAAGACCAAACGCGACCCGGAAGGGACGCGCCGACGCATCCTCGCTGCGGCCACCGAGGAATTCGCCAAAGGGGGTCTGGCCGGCGCCCGCGTCGACCAGATTGCCCGGCGCGCGGAAACCAACGAACGCATGCTGTACTACTACTACGGCAGCAAGGAAGGCCTCTTCCTGGCGGTGCTTGAGAAGCAATACGCCAATTTCCGCGCCGACGAAGAGCAACTGCACCTCGTCGATGAAGACCCGGTCCAGGGCGTGCGCACGCTGGCGCGTTTCGTCTGGGACTGGTATTACGAACATCCGGAGTTCATCCGCCTGGTCAACAGCGAGAACCTGCACGAGGCCCGGCACCTGAAGAAGTCGGCGCAGCTGCAGCAGCTGATCAACCCGGTGGTGGATGTGCTGGCCGACGTGATCCGGCGCGGGCAGGAACAAGGCGTGTTCCGCGACAATATCGACGTGCCGCAGTTCTACCTGACGATTTCCGCGCTGGGCTACTACGTGCTGTCCAACCGCTACACCATCAGCGCCGTGATTGGCCGCGACGTGGCCTCGCAGCAGGAGCATGAGCGCTTTGCCGAGCTGCACTCGGAAATGCTGCTCAGCTACCTGAAGAAGCACTGAGCATCCCGGCCCGACCCCGCAAGAAGAAACGCCCGCAATCGCGGGCGTTTTTTTTCTTGGTGGCCGAGGCCTGGTGGTACTTGCGGATAAAGTCGCGCAGCTGCGGGTAGATCTCTTCGCGCCAGCGCCGGCCCGAGAAGATGCCGTAGTGGCCGCAGTGTTCCGCATTCAGGTGCTGCTTGCGGGTCTTCGGGATGCCGGCGCACAGGTCGTGCGCCGCGGCGGTCTGGCCCGCGCCCGAGATGTCGTCAAGCTCGCCCTCGACGGTCATGAGCGCCGTGCTCTTGATGTCCTGCGGCCGCACCGGATTGCCGTCGATGGCCCAGGTGCCGTTGGCCAGGCGGAACTCCTGGAATACCTCGCGGATGGTGTCGAGGTAGTACTCGGCGGCCATGTCGAGCACCGCGTTGTATTCGTCGTAGAAGCGCACGTGGGCTTCGGCGTCATCCGCATCGCCCTCGACCAGGCTCAGGTAGAAGTCATAGTGCGAAGAAAGGTGCCGGTCCGGGTTCATCGCCACGAAACCGGCGTGCTGCAAAAAGCCCGGGTAGACGCGGCGGCCGTGGCCGGGGTAGTTGGCCGGCACGGTGTAGATGACGTTGTTCTCGAACCACTCGAAAGACTTGTTGGTCGCCAGCGAGTTGACCGCGGTGGGGCTCTTGCGGGCGTCGATCGGGCCGCCCATCATGGTCATGGTGCGCGGCGTCTTCTCGCCGGCCGAGGCCATCAGCGAGATCGCGGCCAGCACCGGTACCGTGGGCTGGCATACCGAGATCACATGCAGGTTCTCGGCGCCGATGTGGCGGATGAATTCCTGGATGTAGTAGATGTAGTCGGACAGGTGGAACGCGCCGTTCTCAACCGGCACCATGCGTGCGTCGATCCAGTCGGTCACGTAGACCTTGTGGTCCTGCAGCAGCGTGCGCACCGTGTCGCGCAGCAGCGTGGCATGGTGGCCCGACAGCGGCGCGGCCACCAGCACCACCGGCTCATCCTTGAGCAGCTTGATGGTCTCCGGGTCGTCGGCATAGCGCTTGAAGCGCACCAGCTTGCAGAAGGGCTTCTCGAGCACGGTCTGCTCGACGATGGGGATGTCGCGCCCGTTGGAGCGCACCGACTTGATGTCGAATGCCGGTTTTTCGTATTCCTTGCCGAGCCGGTACAGCAGTTCATAGCCGGCAGCCAGGCGGGGTGCGCCAGGAACCAGCGAGAGCGGGCTGAGGGGGTTGGTGAAGGTCTTGGCGGTCGCCTGGGCCCACGCGGTCAGCGGGTGCAGGATCGAGCGCTGGAACTCATGCAATTGGTAGAGCATGCCTTTTCTGCCTGGGGTCTAGCTATGAGGTACGTACTACCAGGTACTAATGTACTGACAATACACCGTGGATCGTGGCGCCGATTATGCCTTTAATCGAACGACCGTGCTAACGATCTTGCTCTGCAGCATATACCTTAAAGTACTTCCAATGCTGCGGAAAACAATAAGGCAAAAGGCTGATTTCTTGATGACATTGGGCCGATAAATCGCAAACAAATGCAAAAAGCGGCCGAAGCCGCTTTTTGTGCATTGCTTTGTGACGCTTGCGCCAGTCGCCATCCTGCTGCGGGTGGCGATGCCTGGGGCTCTTACATCACAGCTGCGATCGCATCGACGACGGCGTCGATGTTGCGGCTGTTCAGCGCGGCCACGCAGATGCGGCCGGTGCCGACGGCATAGATGCCGTGCTCATTGCGCAGGCGGTCCACCTGGGCCGAGGTCAGGCCCGAGTACGAGAACATGCCGCGCTGTGCCTTGACGAAGGAGAAGTCGCCCGGCACGCCCTTGGCGGCCAGCTTGTCCACCAGCGCATGACGCATCAGCTTGATGCGGTCGCGCATCTCGGCCAGTTCTTCTTCCCACATGGCGCGCAGTTCCGGGCTGTTCAGCACGGTGGCGACCACGGTGCCGCCGTGCGTCGGCGGGTTGGAATAGTTGGTGCGGATCACGCGCTTGACCTGCGACATCACGCGCTGTGCTTCTTCCTTGCTGGTGGTGACGATCGACAGCGCGCCCACGCGCTCGCCGTACAGCGAGAAGCTCTTGGAGAACGAGCTCGACACGAAGAAGGGCAGGCCGGAGTCCGCGAACAGGCGCACGGCAGCGCCGTCCGGCTCGATGCCGTCGGCAAAGCCCTGGTAGGCCATGTCCAGGAACGGGATCAGGTTGCGTTCCTTGACCAGCTCCACCACCTGCTTCCATTGCTCGGCCGACAGGTCCACGCCGGTCGGGTTGTGGCAGCACGCATGCAGCACGACGATGGTGTTGGCCGCGAACGACTTCAGCGATTCCACCATGCCGGCAAAGTTCAGGCCGTGGCTGGGGGCGTCGTAGTAGGCGTAGTTGACCACCGGGAAGCCGGCGGATTCGAACAGCGCGCGATGGTTTTCCCAGCTCGGGTCGCTGATGGCGACCTTGGCGTCCGGGTACAGGCGCTTCAGGAAGTCGGCGCCGATCTTCAGCGCGCCGGTGCCGCCGAGTGCCTGTGCCGTCACTACACGGCCTTCCGTAATCAGCGGCGATTCCTTGCCGAACAGCAGCGTCTGCACGGCCTGGTCATAGGCAGCGATGCCTTCGATCGGCAGGTAGCCACGCGGCGTGGCCGTGGTCAGGCGCGCCTTTTCTGCCTCCTGGACGGCGCGCAGCAGGGGGATTTTCCCTTCGTCGGTGAAGTACACGCCAACGCCCAGGTTGACCTTGGTCGGGCGGGTATCGGCATTGAAGGCTTCGTTGAGGCCCAGGATCGGGTCGCGCGGGGCCATCTCGACGGCAGAAAACAAACTCATTTGGAATCTCGTGGTCGGCAATGAATGAAAACGGGAAGGCGTAGAATGCTTCGGACTGCGCTGGCGGCTGGCAGGCCCCGGTCCCTTCCGGCGGGAAGTGGCTTGAAGCGGGGGCTGTCAACCCCAAGATTCTAGCGTATCCGCCCGTTTTCCTGAGGTTTTTCCCTAATCTCGCCGCGCCTTCTTTCGTTATTTCTTTCCTTACTCGTACCGCTACCTCTCCAGCCACCCCGCCCCTTATGTCGAACCTTGCCGAAGCCGCGCCGGCCCTGGACGAAGACAAATTCGTCACATTTCCCGGCTCCCCGTTCCAGCTGTACCAGCCGTTCCCGCCCGCCGGCGACCAGCCGGAGGCCATCCGGCAACTGGTGGAGGGGGTGGATGACGGCCTGTCGTTCCAGACGCTGCTGGGCGTGACGGGCTCGGGCAAGACCTTCACCATGGCCAACGTGATCGCCCGCATGGGGCGGCCGGCCATCGTGTTTGCCCCGAACAAGACGCTGGCGGCGCAGCTCTACGCCGAGTTCCGCGAGTTCTTCCCGCGCAACGCCGTCGAGTACTTCGTCAGCTACTACGACTACTACCAGCCCGAGGCCTACGTCCCGCAGCGCGACCTGTTTATTGAGAAGGACTCGTCGATCAACGAGCATATCGAGCAGATGCGGCTGTCGGCGACCAAGAGCCTGCTGGAGCGCCGCGACACCATCATCGTGGCGACCGTCTCTGCGATCTATGGTATCGGCAACCCGACCGAATACCACCAGATGATTCTCACACTGCGTGCCGGCGACAAGATCAGCCAGCGCGATGTGATCGCGCGCCTGATCGCGATGCAGTACACCCGCAACGAGACCGATTTCCAGCGCGGCACCTTCCGCGTGCGCGGCGACACCATCGACATCTTCCCGGCCGAACATGCCGAGATGGCGGTGCGGCTGGAGATGTTCGACGACGAAGTGGAATCGCTGCAGTTCTTCGATCCGCTCACCGGGCGCGTGCGCCAGAAGATCCCGCGCTTCACGGTCTACCCGTCGAGCCACTATGTGACCCCGCGCGAGACCGTGCTGCGCGCGATCGAGGCGATCAAGTCGGAGCTGCGCGAGCGGCTGGAGTTCTTCCACAAGGAAAACCGGCTGGTGGAGGCGCAGCGGCTGGAGCAGCGCACCCGCTTCGACCTGGAGATGCTGGCCGAGCTGGGCTTCTGCAAGGGCATCGAGAACTATTCGCGGCACTTGTCCGGCGCGAAGCCGGGCGAGCCGCCGCCGACGCTGGTCGACTACCTGCCGCCCGACGCGCTGATGTTCCTGGACGAGTCGCACGTGCTGATCGGCCAGCTCAACGGCATGTACAACGGCGACCGCGCGCGCAAGACCACGCTGGTGGAATATGGCTTCCGGCTGCCCTCGGCGCTGGACAACCGGCCGCTGAAGTTCGACGAATTCGAGCGCAAGATGCGCCAGGTGATGTTTGTCTCGGCCACGCCCGCGCAGTTCGAGCAGGAGAATGCCGGGCAGGTGGTGGAGCAGGTGGTGCGTCCGACCGGGCTGGTCGATCCCATCATCCTGGTGCGTCCGGCGACCACGCAGGTGGACGACCTGGTGTCCGAGATCCACGCCCGCGTGGAGGTTGGCGAACGCGTGCTGGTGACCACGCTGACCAAGCGCATGGCCGAGCAGCTGACCGAGTTCCTGTCTGAGAACGGTGTCAAGGTGCGCTACCTGCACTCGGACATCGACACGGTCGAGCGCGTGGAGATCATCCGCGACCTGCGCCTGGGCACCTTCGACGTGCTGGTGGGCATCAACCTGCTGCGCGAAGGCCTGGATATTCCCGAGGTGTCGCTGGTGGCGATCCTCGATGCGGACAAGGAAGGCTTCCTGCGCGCCGAGCGCTCGCTGATCCAGACCATCGGGCGCGCCGCGCGCAACGTCAACGGTACCGCCATCCTGTACGCGGACCGCATGACCGAGTCGATGAAGAAGGCCATCGGTGAGACCGAGCGCCGCCGCGCCAAGCAGATCGCGTTCAACGAGGCCAACGGCATCACGCCGCGCGGCGTGGTCAAGCGCATCAAGGACATCATCGACGGCGTCTATAGCGTCAGCGATGCCAGGGCCGAGCTGCTGGCGGCGCAGGAGCAGGCCCGCTACGAGGACATGAGCGAAAAGCAGGTCTCCAAGGAAATCAAGCGCTTGGAAAAGCTTATGCTCGACCATGCCCGCAACCTGGAGTTCGAGCAGGCGGCGCAGGTGCGCGACCAGCTGGCCAAGCTCAAGGCGCAGGTGTTCGGCGCCAGCGGAGATGGCGCGCTGCCGCCCGCCTGATACGCGTGGCGCCGGCTCCGGCTGGCCTATAGTGAAATGCGTCACACCTGAACCGGGAGGCGCATCATGGTAAAACTTGGGCTATGGGTACCGCTGGAGGCCAGGCCGGGCAAGGAGCAGGAGGTTGAGCAGTTCCTGCGCGACGGGCTCGCGCTGGTGGAGCAGGAGGCCGGCACCACGGCCTGGTTCGCGCTGCGGCTGGGCCCGTCGATGTTCGGTATCTTTGATGCTTTCCCCGATGAGCCGGCGCGCGAGGCGCACCTCGGCGGCAAGGTCGCGGCGGCGCTGATGGCCAGGGCGCCGGAGCTATTCATGGGGACGCCGCCGATCCAGAAGCTGGAGGTGGTGGCGGCCAAGCTGCCTTGATGGCGAACGACAAGGAGCTACGATGGAACGCCAGTTTGAATACGGCGGCTACGCGGTCGTGGTCAGCGCGGTCCCGAATGCCGCCGGCGGGTTTGCGGCGCAGATGCGCATCGCCGATGCCTTCGGCGAGCCTTCCGGCCCCAGCTACGAGGCGATTGCGGGCGACGCGCCCACGCCCGAAGGGGCCATCGCCCTGGCGGAGGCCGGCGCCATGCGCGCGATCGACGCCGGCGAGGTCAACTAGCCAGGCATCCCCCGTTTTCCGTGGAGAACCACAATGACCGATATCGGTGAATGGAAGAAGAAGGTCTATGAAACCCACGAGGTGCAGGTCCAGGTCAAGCAGCGCTCACAGAGCGAATGGTCCTACACCGTGCGCGTCTGCCGCCCCGGCACCAATATCCGCGCCGCCGGCACGCTGACCGAGACCTCGCGCATCACCGAGCACTACAAATCGCGCGAGGCCGCGGAAGTGGCCGGGTTTGCGCACGGCGAGCGGCTGGCCAAGCAGTTGGCCTGAGAAGGGCTGCGGGTAGAATTGCGCCTGGCCGGCCGGCGACCTTGCCGTGTGCCGGTGCGCCCGCCGTTCCACTCCCGCCAAGCCGTGATCCGATGAAGACATACGCCATCCTGATGTGTTGCATGGGAAACATCTGCCGTTCCCCGACGGCGGAGGGCGTGCTGCGCGCCAAGCTGGCTGCGGCCGGGCTGGACGCCCTGGTGGAACTGGATTCGGCGGGCACGCATGAATACCACCTGGGCCGCGCGCCCGATCCCCGCACCCAGCACCACGCGCTGCAGCGCGGCTATGACCTGTCGGCGCTGCGCGCGCGCAAGGTCGGCCTGCCTGACTTCGACCGCTTCGACCTGATCCTGGCGATGGACCGCGAGAACCTGGCCGGCCTGGCGCGGCTGCGCCCCGATGCCGGCGCCAAGCTGCGCCTGCTGATGAGCTTCGCCACCCGCCACGATGCCAACGAGGTGCCGGACCCCTACTACGGCGAAGGCGATGGCTTCGAGCGCGTGCTCGACTACATCGAAGATGCCTGCGACGGCCTGGTGGCCGAGTTGCGCCAGCGCCTGCAAGGCAACGCCGGCTGATCCCGGCGCCCGTTCCGTCGTCTTTTCTGCGGCCCGCGCCGCGACGCCACCAGCGCCGCGGCCGGCGGCCCGATCCCACGAGAATCCATGCTTCGCAAACTGTTCCGCAAATGGCGCGAATCGCGCAATGCCAGCCTGCAGCTCGACGCCATCCTGGCCGCGGCCGATCCTGAGGCGCCGCTGGCCGAGCGCAACGGCTGGCTGATCGAGCTGGGCTTCTGGGTCCGCCGCGATGGCGGGCTGGGCGCCGATGCTGACGGCCAGGAACCTGGCACCGACCGCAGCCACCCCGAGCATGTGCGGCTGCGCTACCTGCTGCAGGTGCTGGAGCGGCATCCCGACTGGGCCGAGCGTTTTGCCCTGACGGTGCGCAGCCTGGTGCGCGAGAACGACCCCACTGGCCTGTTCTGCGATACCGGCGTGGCCCTGCACCCGGGCTTCGTCAGCGAGATGGTGGGCCGGCTGCAGAACCGCTTCCTGCCGCCGCCGCCCAACCGCAGCGACATGGCGGGGCTGTTTGCGCTGGTGTTCGTCGGGGATGAGGACGCGGAGTGGGTCGAGGCCATCGACGATGAGCTGCTGGCGCGGCTGGCGCGCGTGCTGCAGGCCGGCAGGGCAAAGGGCGAAGCGGCGGGCATGGCGCACTATCGCGATGCGCTGGGCCAGACGCTGGCCACCAGCATCGCGGTGCTGGTCAGCCAGGTGCGCGCCACCGGCCTGAGCCAGGCGATCCGTTCGCGCCTGGCCGGGCGCGTGGAAGAGACGCCGTTCTTCCGCCTGGACGAGGCCATGCAGGCCTTGCGTGAAGAGGGCCTGCGCCATGACGACAACAGCTTCGGCCATCGCCTGAACTATTTCCGCGCGCTGCTGGACGGCTGCCATGCCGCGATCCGCCATGTGTATGAAGACCTGGAAGAAAACGGCGTGTCGATCGAGGTGGTGTTCCAGATCGAGCGCATGAAGGTGCAGCTCAGCCGCATCGAACTGCTGCTGGCGGCCTGGGTCGAGCCCCACCGGCCCGGCATGCATGCGCACCTGGTGGCGGAGCTGATCCGATCGACCCAGGCCCGGCGCAGCATCTCGCACCTGGCCGGCACCTCGTTCGCGCAGCTGGCGCGCAAGGTGGTGGAGCGCTCGGCCGAGACCGGCGAGCACTACATCACGCGCGACCGCAAGGAATACGCCGAACTGGTGCGCGCCGCGGCCGGCGGCGGCCTGGTCTCGGCCGCCACGGTGTACCTGAAGTTCCTGGTCTACGGCCTGCACCTGGACAAGTTCACCGAAGGGCTGCTGGCCTCGCTCAACTACGCCGGCAGCTTCCTGGCCATCCACTTTGCGCACTTCACGCTGGCGACCAAGCAGCCGGCCATGACCGGGCCGGCGCTGGCGCACCGGCTGGACGGGGCAGGGCGGCCGGAAGGGCGCGAGATATTCGTCGACGACACCATTGCCATGATCCGCTCCAACGCGGCGGCGATCGTCGGCAACCTGGCGGTGGTGTTCCCGGTGGTGCTGGGGATCCAGTGGCTCGCGCACAAGCTGCTGGGCGCCAACCTGATCACGCCCGCCAAGGCGATTGCCACCATCGAGTCGTTCTCGATCCTGGGCCCGACGCCGATCTATGCCGCCTTCACCGGCGTGCTGCTGTGGCTGTCCAGCCTGATTGCCGGCTGGGCCGACAACTGGTTCGCGCTGCATCGCGTGCATGACGTGATGGCGTACAACCGGCGCCTCCAGTACGTGCTGGGTGCGCGCGGCGCCACCCGGCTGGCGGATTTCTGGAAGCGCAACCTGTCGGGCATAGTCGCCAATGTGTCGCTGGGCTTGCTGCTGGGGCTGGGGCCGGAAATCCTGAGCTTCTTCGGGCCGCATATGGAAGTGCGCCATGTGACGCTGTCGACCGGCTCGGTCGGCGCGGCCATCGGCGTGCTGGGGCTGGATGCGCTGCGCATGCCGTCGCTGTGGCTGGCCGTGGCGGGCATTGCGCTGATGGGGATGCTGAACGTGGCGGTGAGCTTCGCGCTGGCGTTCAATATGGCGCTGCGGTCACGCAACCTGCGGCGCGTGGACCGCGCCGAACTGAGCGCGGCCGTGCGGCGGCGCATCCTCAAGCACCCGCTGTCGCTGGTGATGCCGCCGCGCGTGGCAGGCCCGGAGACGGCCGCAGGCGGGCGCGAAGCGTGATCGGGGCGTGGTGCGCTGCGGCAGGGGTAGTTGACTGAATTAGTCGGGTACCTTTATACTTGACGGAAACGATCAAGTATTAGCTTCACCCCCAGAGCCCTGCACCATGAGACTGACCACCAAAGGCCGCTTCGCGGTCACTGCGATGATCGACCTGGCCATGCGCCAGGACCAGGGACCGGTCACGCTCGCCGGCATCAGCCAGCGGCAAAAGATCTCGTTGTCCTACCTGGAGCAGCTGTTTGGCAAGCTGCGCCGGCACGAGATCGTTGAAAGCGTGCGCGGCCCGGGCGGCGGCTACAGTTTGGCGCGCAAGGCCGAAGACGTCACCGTGGCGGACATCATCATCGCCGTGGACGAGCCCCTGGATGCCACCCAGTGCGGCGGCAAGGGCAATTGTAACGGAGATGACGGCTCCGGGCGCTGCATGACCCACGAACTGTGGGCCACGCTGAACCAGAAGATGGTCGAGTACCTCGACTCCGTTTCCCTCAAGAACCTGGTGGACCAGCAGCGCGAGCGCCAGCCTGCCGTGCTGCACGACATGCGCGAAGACGCCGCGCAGCCGGCCGCGGCCGCTGCGCGCGGCAAGGCCGACAAGCAGGAAAAGCCGGTCCGGGCCAGAATGGTGAATTCAGTTTTCAGCCTGGCGCAGTCCTGAGCGCGCCCAGGCAACGACAGCAAAACAGCGATCAGCGGTCCCTAACAAGGCAGTCATAACGATGAGCACCCCACATTTCCCCATCTACATGGATTACTCGGCCACCACGCCGGTGGACCCGCGCGTGGCGGACAAGATGATTCCGTACCTGCGCGAGCAGTTCGGCAACCCCGCTTCGCGCAGCCACGCGTATGGCTGGGAAGCAGAGCGCGCGGTGGAAGAAGCGCGTGAGCAGGTGGCCGCACTGGTCGGCGCTGACCCGCGCGAGATCGTGTGGACCTCGGGTGCGACCGAATCGAACAACCTGGCGATCAAGGGCGCCGCGAACTTCTATTCGGGCAAGGGCAAGCACATCATCACCCTGAAGACCGAGCACAAGGCCGTGCTGGACACCACGCGTGAGCTGGAGCGCCAGGGCTTTGAAGTGACCTACCTGGACGTGAAGGAAAACGGCCTGCTCGACATGGAAGTGTTCAAGCAGGCGCTGCGCCCGGACACCATCCTGGTGTCGGTGATGCTGGTCAACAACGAGATCGGCGTGATTCAGGACGTCGCGCAGATCGGCGAGATCTGCCGCGAGAAGGGCATCATCTTCCATTGCGACGCCGCGCAGGCGACCGGCAAGGTGGCGATCGACCTGAACAAGCTGAAGTGCGACCTGATGTCGTTCTCGGCCCACAAGACCTACGGCCCCAAGGGCATCGGCGCGCTGTACGTGCGCCGCAAGCCGCGCGTGCGCATCGAGGCGCAGATGCACGGCGGCGGCCATGAGCGCGGCATGCGCTCGGGCACGCTGGCCACGCACCAGATCGTCGGCATGGGCGAAGCCTTCCGCATCGCCCGCGAAGAGATGGCGACCGAGAACGAACGCATCCGCATGCTGCGCGACCGCCTGTGGAACGGCCTCTCGGACATGGAAGAGGTCTACCTGAACGGCGACCTGGAACAGCGCGTGCCGCACAACCTGAATGTCAGCTTCAACTTCGTCGAAGGCGAGTCGCTGATCATGGCGATCAAGGACGTGGCGGTGTCGTCGGGCTCGGCCTGCACCTCGGCCTCGCTGGAGCCGTCGTATGTGCTGCGCGCGCTGGGCCGCAACGACGAACTGGCGCACAGCTCGATCCGCTTCACGGTGGGCCGCTTCACCACCGAGCAGGAGATCGACTACACCATCGAACTGCTCAAGAGCAAGATCGGCAAGCTGCGCGACCTGTCGCCGCTGTGGGAAATGTTCAAGGACGGCGTCGATTTGAATTCGATCCAGTGGGCCGCGCACTGACGCGCCCGCACAGATCATCAGAACAAAAAGCAATACCCCCGCAAAGATACGCAAGAGGTAAGCAAAATGTCATACAGCACCAAGGTTCTCGACCACTATGAAAACCCCCGCAACGTCGGTTCGTTCGACAAGAACGACGATGCGGTCGGCACCGGCATGGTCGGCGCGCCGGCCTGCGGCGACGTGATGAAGCTGCAGATCAAGGTCAACGAGGCTGGCGTGATCGAAGACGCCAAGTTCAAGACCTACGGCTGCGGCTCGGCCATTGCCTCGTCCTCGCTCGTGACCGAGTGGGTCAAGGGCAAGACCGTGGACCAGGCGCTGGAGATCAAGAACACCCAGATCGCCGAAGAACTGGCGCTGCCGCCGGTGAAGATCCACTGCTCGATCCTGGCCGAAGACGCGATCAAGGCCGCCGTCGAAGACTACAAGAAGAAGCACGGCGCCGAGCAGAAGGCTGCCTGATTCTGTCGCACTGACTACGGCATCGACGAAGGAAGACGCAACGATGATCACCATGACCGAGAAGGCGGCCAAGCATGTGGCCCGCTACCTGGAACGCCGCGGCAAGGGCGTGGGCCTGCGCCTGGGCGTGAAGACCACCGGCTGCTCGGGCCTGGCCTACAAGCTGGAATACGTGGACGAGCTGCTGCCGGAAGACGCGGTGTTCGAATCGCACGGCATCAAGGTCATCGTCGACGCCAAGAGCCTGCCGTATATCGACGGCACCGAACTCGACTACGCACGTGAAGGGTTGAACGAAGGTTTTCGCTTCAACAACCCCAACGTCAAGGACGAGTGCGGCTGCGGCGAGTCCTTCACGGTCTGAGGCGCGCCAGCGCAAGCACGCCCCGGTGGAGCGCAGCATCGTCGGGTTCCGCCGGGACGAGGAAGGCCACTGGGTGGCCGAACTCGAATGCGGGCACGGCCAGCATATGCGGCACGACCCGCCATGGCAGTCGCGGCCATGGACGCAAAGCGAGCAGGGCCGCGCCGGCATGATCGGCATGCGGGTGAACTGCCTGAAGTGCGACCGCAACGAAGCGCCGGCCGAGTGGGCACGCAAGCCCGCCTGAGCGGCACCGTGGCGGCAATGGACAAAGGGGCGGCGCGGCCGCTCCTTTTTCTTGGGGAAGCAGTTGAAAGACGATTTTTTTGCGCTGTTCGGCCTGCCGGCGCAGTACGGTGTCGACGAGGCCGCGCTGGATGCGGCGTACCGCACCGTGCAGTCGCAGGCGCATCCGGACCGTTTTGCCAAGGCGGGCGATGCCGAGCGTCGCGTGGCCATGCAGTGGGCCGCGCATGCCAATGAAGCCTACCGTACGCTGCGCCAGCCGTTGCGGCGCGCGACCTACCTGCTGAAGCTGCGCGGCGTCGATGTGCAGGCCGAGAACAACACGGCCATGACGCCGGCCTTCCTGATGCAGCAGATGGAATGGCGCGAAGCGCTGCAGGAAGCGGTGGAAGAACGCGCAGTGGACCGGCTCGATGCGCTGCTGCGCGAGCTGCGCCAGGAAAAGCGCGAGCGCCACGACACACTGGGCGCGTTGCTGGATTCCGGCGACAACGAGGCGGCCGGCGGCGCGGTGCGGCAACTGATGTTTATCGAGAAGATCGAGCACGATACCAGCGAGGCCATCGACCGGCTGGAAGACTGACCGGCACGTTTGCCGGGGCCGTGACACAATGGCGCCCGGCGCGAAAACCGCCCTCCATGCCGCCCGCATGGCGGTTTCCACTGCCGCACAAGACAGCAAAGAAATACCATGGCACTGCTCCAGATTTCCGAACCCGGCATGTCGCCGGCGCCCCACCAACGCCGCCTGGCCGTCGGCATCGACCTCGGCACCACCAATTCGCTGGTGGCCGCGGTGCGCAGCAGCATTCCTGAAGTGCTGGGCGACGAGCGCGGCCGCGCGCTGCTGCCCTCGGTCGTGCGCTACCTGCCGGACCGCACCGCCCATATCGGCTACCGGGCCCAGGAAGAAGCGGTGCGCGATCCCAAGAACACCATCGTCTCGGTCAAGCGCTTCATGGGCCGCGGCCTGCGCGACGTGGCCAATATCGAACACAGCCCGTATGACTTTGTCGATGCGCCGGGCATGCTGCAGATCAAGACCGCCGCCGGCGTAAAGAGCCCGGTCGAGATCTCGGCCGAGATCCTGGCCACGCTGCGCCAGCGCGCTGAAGACACGCTGGGCGACGACCTGGTCGGCGCCGTCATCACGGTGCCGGCCTACTTCGACGAGGCCCAGCGCCAGGCGACCAAGGACGCCGCGCGCCTGGCCGGCCTGGAAGTGCTGCGCCTGCTCAACGAGCCCACCGCCGCGGCCATTGCCTACGGCCTGGACAATGCCTCGGAAGGCATCTACGCGGTCTATGACCTGGGCGGCGGTACCTTCGATATTTCGGTGCTGAAGCTCACGCAGGGCGTGTTTGAAGTGATGGCCACGGGCGGTGACTCGGCACTCGGCGGCGACGATTTCGACCAGCGCGTGCTGTGCTGGATCGTCGAGCAGGCCGGCCTGCAGCCGCTGTCGGCGCAGGACATGCGCCTGCTGATGGTGCGTGCGCGTGCCGCCAAGGAAGCGCTGTCGGAAGCGGACAGTACCGTGATCGATGCCGTACTCGATTCCGGCGAGATCGTCCACCTGACGCTGACCGACGAGACCTTCGAGCAGATCACCGCGCACCTGGTGCAGAAAACGTTGGCGCCGGTGCGCAAGGCGCTGCGCGATGCCGGCGTGACCACCGACGAGGTCAAGGGCGTGGTGCTGGTGGGCGGCGCCACGCGCATGCCGTCGATCCGCAAGGCCGTGGGCGACTACTTCGGCCAGACCCCGCTGACCAACCTCGACCCGGACCGCGTGGTGGCGCTGGGCGCCGCGATGCAGGCCAACCTGCTGGCCGGCAACCATGCCCCGGGCGAAGACTGGTTGCTGCTCGACGTGATCCCGCTGTCGCTGGGCGTTGAGACCATGGGCGGCCTGGTCGAGAAGATCATCCCGCGCAACAGCACCATCCCGGTGGCGCGCGCGCAGGAATTCACCACCTTCAAGGATGGCCAGACCGCGATGGCGATCCACGTGCTGCAGGGCGAGCGCGAGCTGGCCAGCGACTGCCGCTCGCTGGCGCGCTTCGAGCTGCGCGGCATCCCGCCGATGGTGGCGGGCGCGGCGCGCATCCGCGTGACGTACCAGGTCGATGCCGACGGGCTGTTGTCGGTGACCGCGCGCGAAACCCATTCGGGCGTGGAGGCCTCGGTCACGGTCAAGCCGTCGTACGGCCTGGCCGACGACGATATCGCGCGCATGCTGCAGGACAGCTTCCGCGAAGCCGAGCACGACATGAAGAGCCGCGCGCTGGCCGAAGAGCGCGTGGAAGCCGACCGGCTGGTCGAGGCCACGCAGCGCGCGCTGGAAACCGATGGCGACCTGTTGTCGGCCGAGGAGCGCACTGCGGTGGAAGCGCTGATGGCAGCGGTGCGCGAGATCGCCACCGGCGAAGACCACCACGCCATCCACGCCGCGGTGGAAATGCTGTCGCACGGCACCGACGAATTCGCTGCCCGCCGCATGGACCGCTCGATCAAGAGCGCGCTGGCGGGGCGCAAGGTGCAGGAGCTGGGCTGATCACCACGCCTGCACCGCATTACAGATACCAGGACACGAGATGCCACAGATCATAGTTTTGCCCCACGTCGAATACTGCCCGGATGGGACGGTGATTGAAGCCGAGACGGGTGTCAGCGTCTGCGATGCGCTGCTCTCGCACGGCATCGCGATCGAGCATGCGTGCGAGAAATCGTGCGCCTGCACCACCTGCCACGTGATCGTGCGCGAGGGCTTCAACTCGCTCAACGAGGCCGAGGAGAAGGAAGAAGACCTGCTCGACAAGGCCTGGGGGCTGGAGCCGAATTCGCGGCTGTCATGCCAGGCCATCGTCGATGAGGAAGACCTGACCATCGAGATCCCGAAGTACACCATCAACCACGCCAAGGAAGGCCACTGAGCGGCCGGCATATCTCAGCGGAGAACAATCCCATGAAGTGGACCGATACCTACGCCATTGCCGAAGCGCTGTATGACAAGTTCCCGGATATCGATCCGGCGGGCGTGCGCTTCACTGACCTGCGCCGCTGGGTGCTGGAGCTCGACGGCTTTGCCGACGCGCCCGAGCGCTCGGGCGAGAAGATCCTTGAGGCGATCCAGCAGGCCTGGATCCAGGAAGCGGAATAAGCGACGCAGTATCGGGATGACGACAAAAGGCCGGCAAATTTGCCGGCCTTTTGCTTTGCTGCGGCGCTAGAGCCGGATCAGCCCCGCATCAGCGCGCCGTTCTCCAGGTGCACGCGCTCGCCTGGCTGCACGGCGGGGTCCTTCTCGTAGGTGAAGGTGCGGTGGCTGCCGTCATCCATGCGCACGCGCACTTCATAGTGCGTGTCCTTGCTGACGGTCTTCTCGATCTGGTTGCCGGCTACGCCGCCGCCCACGGCACCCACCACGGTGCCGACGATGCGGCCGTTGCCCTTGCCGACCTGGTTGCCCAGCAGGCCGCCCACCACGGCGCCGCCGAGCGCGCCCAGGCCGCTGGTGTTGGGCTTCTGGGTCTGGATTGGCGTCACCGAGACGATACGGCCGGCGTAGGGGCTGCCCTTGGCAGCCTGGCGCTCGGTGTCGGCACGCTGGCTGGCGCGCGGCTCGCTGTCGCGCTGCGCGGCCTGGCGTGCCGGGGCGGTGCGTGGTGCGGCTTGCGACGAACCGGTAGCATCCTGGTTGGCTGAGCGCTGCTGGCCGTCGTTGTAGACCGGCGGCCGGGTGGTGCTGCCCGGGGCAGGTGCTGCCGTGACCGGCAGTGGCCCTTGCGGGTCTGCCTGCGCACCGGCCTGCGCCGGCAGGTCAGGGCTGGCCTTGCCGATCGGCAGCACGCCGGTGACGGCGGCGACCGCGGTCAGGCTGGCGATCACCACGGCGACGGCTGCCGCACCGACAAGCGGATGCAGCCGGCGTTGCGGCGGCAGCGGGGCAGGGGTGTTGTCGTTCGGGGTGGCTTGGCTTTGCATTGCTATGGCTCCGGTGCGGCGAAGGCCGCGTTGGGATGGAACCAGTGTGGCCGAAGCGGGTGGGGTTTTCCGTTTGTTTTTGTAAATATATGTAGGCGGAAAAGCCTTTTGTATCAATGGGTTGGGTGTTGCGTGATGCGGCGGATGGGGCGGGTCTTGTAACAATCGGTCGGGGAGGCGACGTGATCGCAATGACCA